>NZ_JBEGDJ010000011.1:0-103848 GCF_040191335.1 Nocardioides sp. YIM 152588
GGCCACGCCCGACGCGCCCGACCAGGCCGGCGCGGGGCGCGCCCGAGGAGCCGGCCCCGGACCAGGAGGCGACCCCGGCCTGAACCGGGCGCGAGCGGGTCAGGCGCTCGCGAGCGCCTCGGCCAGCCGGGTGCGCAGCGCGAGCATCGCGCGGGTGCGCAGCTGGCTGACCCGCGACTCGGTGACGTCGAGGATCATGCCGATCTCGCCGAGGGTGAACCCCTCGAAGAAGTAGAGCGCGATGACGATCCGGTCGCGCTCGGGCAGCCGGGCGACGGCGTCCATCAGCTCGGCCCGGGTGTCCTCGTCCTCGAACATCTCGTCCAGGTGCGGCGTGAAGTCGCCCAGGTTGGCCAGCTCCTCGTCGGCGGCCGCCGAGACCGACCGCGGCCGGGCGCGCGCCGCGCGCAGCTCGGCGACGGCGATCCCCACCTCGGCGGCGACCTCCTCGTCGGTCGGCGTCCGGTGCAGGCGCTGGCGCAGGGCCTCCCCCGCGCGGTCGATCTCGCGCTGCCGACCCCGCACCGAGCGCGGCACCCAGTCGGCGGCGCGGATGCTGTCGATGATGGCGCCGCGGATCCGGGTGACGGCGTAGGTGCGGAACTCCAGGCCGCGGTCCGGCTCGAACCGCTCGATGGCGTCCACCAGGCCGAGCACGCCCTCGGAGACCAGGTCCGCGGACTCGACGTTGGGCGGCAGGTCCGCACGGACCCGGCCCGCGGTGTACTTCACCAGCGGCGCGTAGCGCAGGATCAGCTGGTTGCGCAGCTCGGCCGATCCGGTACGCCGATAGTCGGCCCACAGCTCCGCCTCGGCCCCGTCGGTGCCGTCGATCGTGGTCTGCTCCATCCGTCCCGTCCTCCCCCGATCCGGTCAGGTCCGCCGCGGCGTGCGTCAGTCGTCGAGGAAGCGCAGCTCGCTGAGGACCTGCGCGGCACTGCGCACGTCCAGCACCGGCTCCACGGGGACCAGCGGCTCGACCTCCTCCAGCGGGGCGAACGAGACCAGCGGCTCGACCTCGACCACCGGCTCCCGGGCCGGTACGCCGGGGAGCGGCTCGGCCACGAGATCCTCGGCCGCGGGCTCCTCCTCGGCGACCTCGGCGACCTCGACGCCCTCGGCGACCTCGACGACCTCGGCCACCTCGGCGACGACCTCGGGCGAGGTCACGGGTGCAGGCTCCTCGCCCAGGCGGTCCCAGGAGTCGACCCGGGGCGCCGGCAGCTCGTCGTACGACTCCAGCTGGGGCACCACCAGGGGCAGCCGCTCGAACGGCGGCAGCCCGTCGATCGGCGACCCGCCCGCGACGGGCTCAGCCGTGACCGCCTCGACAGCGGACTCGGCGATCTCCTCGACGGCGGGCGCCGCGGCGACCCGCGTCCCGCTGCCGGCGGGGATGCCGAGCATCACCCGGGTCAGTGCGGCCAGGTCGTGCTGCAGGTCGGCGAAGCCACCACCGACAGTGTCCTGCTCCCAGATGACGTCGCTCATGTCTCGTCAGCTCCTCGCGGTCGGGAAGGCACCTGTCCAGTGACCTATCGGCCGGCGGCGGCGCCGGCTTGAGGGGTGCGGGACGGAAATCGCCCCCAAAAAGCACGGTGGCGCGCCGCCCGCGGGCGACGCGCCACCGTGGGCGGTCAGGATCAGGGATAGACCGTCGCCAGGGTCGCGCCGGCGCAGATGCCGCCGGTGGGCGCGGTGGTGCCGCTGGAGAGGCCGCCGGCGGAGGAGTCGTGCCAGAAGGTCTGCGAGCCGCCGGTGTTGGTGCCCTTGAGGCAGTAGCCGTTGGCGGTGACCGCGATCTGGATGACGTTGCCCGACGAGGGCTTGAAGCCGGCGGCGTCGAGCGTGGCCTTGGTCGCGCTGTAGCCGGCGCCGTCGGTGTAGACGGTCTCCTCGATGGTGGCCAGGGCCTTGAGGTCGGACTCGATGCCGGCGTCGACGGCCTTCTGGCGCTGGCTCAGGAAGGTCGGGATGGCGATCGCGGCCAGGATGCCGACGATCACGATCACGACCAGCAGCTCGATCAGCGTGAAGCCCTGGTCGCGTTCGGCCTCGGGCTTCCGCACGGTGTCCATCGTCATGGTTGTTCTCCTTGGGTCGGTGCTGCTCGGTGACACCGACCTCGGCGGGGTCCGGCTGGTGTCTCTCAGGGTGTGGATCGGCAGGGGGACCGGCCGACGTGAGGCGGACCGGTGAAATGGTGGGCGGCGGCCGCCGGCGGGGAACCGGCGACCGCCGCGCAGGGGACGGTGGGACGACCGCCCCAGACGGTGGGACGACCGTCAGCAGGTGCCCTTCGTGGCCTGGAGGCCGCCGTCGGCCGCGTCGTAGACCCACTGCTCGGTGGCGGTGGTGGTGCCGGCGCTGTTGTTGGCCGAGATGCAGAAGTCGCCGGCGGCCGGGGTGCCGCTGACGGTGAACGTGGTGGAGCTGTCGTTCTTCCAGCCCGCGCCCTCGAGGATCGCCTGCGTGAACGCCGTGGTGGACGTCGGGCTGTCGACCGTGATCGTCTCGGCGACGGTCGCGGCGCTCTTGAGGTCCGACTTCATGCCGGCGTCGACGGCCTTCTGCCGCTGGTTCAGGAAGACCGGGATCGCGATGGCGGCCAGGATGCCGACGATCACGATCACGACCAGGAGCTCGATCAGGGTGAAGCCCTGGTCCTTCTCGGTGGTGGACTGCTGGGGTCGTGCCATGAGGGTGTCTCCTCGCTCTGGTGCCCGAGTTCGTTGAGGCCGGACCGAGTCGCTCAGGCTGTTGACCTCGGCTCCGCTAGATGGATCGGCCCGCCACCGGGGCGACTTGAGCCGGGAAAGTAAAATGTCGGCCGCGCCGTCACCGGCCACCCCCGCGTCAGTAGCGCGGGACCAGCTCGCCGTACGTCTTGACACCCCAGGCGCTGCGCACGGGGTCGAGGAAGAACGGCGGCGGGGCGTAGCGCATCCGGGTGTCGTAGACGTACTTCTTCAGGTACCCGGTGGGCGAGGTGGTGCCGACCGGGCCCCGGAACCGCTGGGCGATGGTGCCGAAGAGGTTGATGTCCCCCAGCCGGTTGCCGAACTGGTACTGCTGCACGGTGAAGCTGTGCCGCAGCGTGAGGATGGCGGCGTTGATCTCGGGGTCGCTGAACGTCCCCGCGCTGTTGGGCCGGGAGATGTTGTCGCCGTCGCGACACTCCTTCTGGTACGAGCTGTAGTTCGTGCACCGGACGGGGTGGTAGATCTTCACCGACTCGTTGGCGATCAGGCCCAGCGCGTCCGTGCCGGTGCGCCCGCCGCTGTAGACGAGGTCCCCGGTGATCACGATGTTGTTCTCGGCCGCGATCGAGAGCCGGCCCTTGAGCGTGCCCTCGACGTAGACGGTCCCGTAGGTGCACTTCGCCTCGTCCAGCGTCTGGTTGAAGTCGCCGCTGGTGGTGCCGCCCGAGAGCGGGTAGTTGTTGCCGATCCAGCCGCCCGGGCACGCCCCGGTGCCGGGGTTCGTCTTCCCCGAGACCGGCGCCGTCTGCGTGGCCGGCACGTTCTGGACGTAGATCAGCTTGTCGTTCGGGATCGGGATCGAGGTCGAGCCGTTGAGCGGCACGGTGCCGCACCCGGACTTCACGCTGGTCGTCCACGGGCTCCACACCCGCATCGTGGACGGGGTGGTCCCGCTGCCGTTGCTGATCGTGATCCGGGTCGGACCCGTGTAGAGGCAGCCGGACGTGGACTGGCTCGGGTCGACGTACTGCTTGAGGTCGCCGATGCTCTCCGGCAGCTGCACCTCGTCGCGGTAGGCGATGCCCTTGGTGAAGGTCGGGTTCGGCGAGCCGTTGCGCCGGTAGCAGGTGCTCGGGTTGTTCTTGTTGCAGCTGGGCCACGACGTGGTGGTGATGCCGTTGAACTTGGGGGTCCCGTACATCAGCATCGCGTCGTTGGTGTGCAGGGGGCCGTCGATGACGTCGCCGGTGACGAAGTTGATGTCGCGGCAGTACGACGTGTCGCGGCCCTCGTAGTAGTACTTCGTGCAGCGGCTGATCGCGGTGGAGTTCTTGTAGCCGTAGATGGCCTCGTTCTCCGGGTCGATCGTCTCGTAGACGGTGTAGTAGAGGAACTCGCCGAAGCCGCCGCGCCGCATCCGCACCTGGATGGTGCGCACCTCGTTGCGCATCCGCCCGCTGACGGTCAGCACCACGGTGCCGTTCGAGGGCGTCGAGGTGGTGTTGACGTCGTAGTGGAACTGCGCGCCCTGTCCCCCGGGGACGTTCGCCCAGCCCACCGTCGTGGTGGCACCCCAGCCGCAGGTGTTGGTGCCGGCGCTCGGCCCCTGCAGCGCCGGGTTGGTGCAGTCGACGGTCTGCCAGTAGTTGTCGTTGGCGTTGAGCCGGGCGAGGTAGTCGGAGACGCCGGAGTCCGCGGCCAGCAGCGCCTGGTTCCAGTCCCCCGCGCTGGCGACCGTCCGGATCGTTCGGGTGGCGTAGGTCAGCGTGACCGTGAGCAGGCCGATCAGGATGCTCATCGTGGCCAGCACGACGAGCATCGCGTAGCCCCGGTCCCGGACCGGGCGGACGGCCGCGCTCACGTCGTGTCCGAGTCGTTGAGGACGTTCACGTCCGCGTTCGGCAGGGTGACCCGCTGGATCAGCGTCTGCGACGGGTGCCGGGTCTGGCCGGGCCGCAGCTGGATCGTGAGCGTCACGTCGATGCTGGCGACCTTGATCAGGTTGTCGCCGGAGATCGTGCCCGTCGGCAGGGCGTCCCCGTCGAAGTCGTAGTACCGGAACACCACGGGACCCACGGTCAGGTCCGGCAGCCCGCGGGCCAGCACCCGGCGGGTGAAGGTGCACCCGGAGGCGGTGATGTTGCAGAAGCTGTAGGAGCCGTCGCTGGCGATGATGGGCGGCACGGTGGTCTGGCGCAGCATCGAGGTGCCCGCTTTTGCCGGGTCGGCCATCGTCTCCAGGGTCACCAGGCTGGGCCCGCCGCCGGTGTTGTTGAGGTTGGCGTAGAACGACATCTGGCTGCTGTTGGCCTCGACGATCGCCGAGTCGGCGCAGTTCGTGCAGCCGGCGTCGTTGAGCTGGTCGGGCAGGACCGCCGTGCGGATCACCTTGGTCGACGCCGCCATCCCGACCTGCCCGGTGGTGATGTTGTCGGTGCGCGCCTCGGCGGCGTCGAACGTGCGGATCCCGACGACGGCGAACGAGCCGACGCCGCCCACCAGCAGCATGCTCAGCGCCATCGCCACCATCAGCTCGATCAGCGTCATGCCCTCGTCGCGGGGCCCGCTCACCGGCGCCGTCACGGCAGGCTCACCGTCTGCGGCCCGGCCGCCTTGGTCAGGGTGACGTCCGCGGTCGACGTACCGTCCGCGATGGTCCACCGGCCGTAGGGCAGGCTCGTCGCCAGTACGCCGCCGGCGGTGGTGCCCAGAGTGACGGTGATGTTCGAGCACGGGCTCTGCGGGTTGTCGATGCTCGGGTTCGAGGTCGCCGTGATCGTCCGGGCGCCGCTGCCGCGGTCGACCGTCAGCGGGGCCAGCGGCACGTCGACGCTGGTCGTCGCGCCGGGGTTCGCCGCCACGACCGGCTCGCGCGCCTCGCCCAGGTTGGCCGGGTCGTTGTCCAGGCAGCGGCCGGCCCACACCTCGTAGCCAGACGCGTAGGGCCACAGGTCGCCGACGGTGCGGGTGTTGCCCGTGCCGGTCCGCTCGACGCTGCCGGCGCTGGTCGTGAACATCAGCGGGATGGTGTTGGTCGCGGGCAGGGCGTAGCCGCTCTCGGTGGTGAACGTGACCGCGACCGACGCCGCCTGGTCGTAGGAGGCGCTGCCGCGCCAGAGCTGGCCGGCGGTGACGGTGACGGTGCGGACCGACGTGGCGTCGCCGTTCAGGTCGACGTAGCCGGGCCGGTCCATCGTCACGGTGTAGGTGCCGGGGGTGAGGAACGCGAAGAGCACGCAGCCGTCGGAGGCGGTGGAGCCGGTCCGGGTGCCGGACGGGCCGGTGATCGTCACCGGCTGCCCGCCGCGGGGCAGGCCGTCGCGGTCGATCACCTTCAGCCCGATGTGGCCGTCGGTGACCGAGTAGGTCCCCTTGAGCGGGGTGAGCACCGTGTTCATCCGGACCGGGCGTTCCTCGCCGCCCGGCCAGGTGACCTCCACCCGCACCCGCAGGTAGGCCAGCTCCTGGCTGGTCCCCTCGTCGCAGGTGGAGGCCGCCGACGACCCCACCGCGGACCACTGCGCGGTGCGGGTGACGGTGTAGGGCACGTTGTCGACGACCAGCGGGTCACCGTCGGTGCCGCCCGGGAACTGGTCGGGGTTGACCACCTGGTTGATCTCGACCTGGTCGGGCCCGCGCAGCAGCGAGTTGAAGGTGTCGGCGGTGATCGCCAGCTCGCGCGCGGCGAGGTTGAGCGCGGTGGTCCGGTAGGAGTTGTCGCGGGTGCTCTGCTGGGTCCAGGAGAGCAGCACCATGCTGGCCACGACGAGGACCACGAACAGGCCGAACGCGACGACGACCTCGATCAGGGTGAAGCCCCCGTCGCGCTGGTCCCGGTCGCGTCGGCCGACGCCGCTGGTGGTCATCGTCCGACGCTCACTTGATCAGGTCGAAGATCGAGAACATCGGCAGGTAGAGGCAGATGATCATGCCGCCGACGATGACGCCCAGGAAGGCGATCATCAGCGGCTCGATCAGCGCCGTCAGCGCCTCGGTGGTCGCCTCGACCTCCTCCTCGTACCACTGCGCGATCCGCTTGAGCATCTGGTCCACCGCGCCGGACTCCTCGCCGGAGGCGATCATCTGCACCACCATCGGCGGGAAGATCTCGTGCTCGGAGAGCGGACCGGCGATCGACTCACCGGTCGCCACGGACTTGCGGACGTCGAAGACCGCGTGCTCGACGACCTTCGAGCCGGTGGTGGACGAGACGATGTCGAGCGCCGAGAGGATCGGGACGCCCGAGGAGAGCAGGGTGCCGAGGTTCCGCGAGAACCTGGTCAGCGCGATCTTGGTGAACAGGTCGCCGAAGACCGGCGCCTTCAGCTTCAGCGGGTCGACGATCTCGCGCACGCCGTCGTCCTGGCCGTGGCGGCGCCACCAGGCGGTGAAGGCGATCAGCACGACGACGAAGATCGGCGCCCCGAACCGGACGAAGCCCGAGAGCGTCACCAGGATCCGGGTCGGCAGCGGCAGCGCCCCGCCGAGGTCGCGGAACATGTCCTCGAAGATCGGGACGATGAAGATCAGCATGCCGATGCACATCATGATCGCCATGCAGAAGACGACGACCGGGTAGGTCATCGCCGCCTTGATCTTGGAGCGCAGCTTCACCTCGGCCTCGAAGGTCTCCGCGACCTGCTTGAGCGCCACGTCCAGGAAGCCGCCGACCTCGCCGGCGCGGGTCATGCTCACCAGGAACGACGGGAAGGTACGCCGGTCCTCGGCGAACGCGCCGGACAGGCTCTGGCCGCCCTCGACCGACTTCTTCACCTCGTGCAGGGCGCGCCGCAGCTCCGGGTTCTCGACCTGGTCGGCGAGGATCGTCAGCCCGCGCATCAGGGTCAGGCCGGCGTCCACCATCGTGGCCAGCTGGCGCGCGAAGACCGCGAGGTCCTTCATCGTGACCCGCTTGCGGCCGAAGCTGAGCTCCCGCGCGAGGCCGACCCCGGCGATCTTCACCTCGAGCGGGACGTAGCCCATCGCGAGCAGCTTCTCGGCGACCGCGGTCTCCGAGTCGGCCTTGACCTTGCCCTGCCGGAACCGGCCCGCGGTGTCACGGACCTTGTAGGCGTACTGGATGCTCATGCGGCGCTCCCCTCCTGCGGCACCGGGTCAGGACCAGCCCTGCGAGTGGGCCGCGGCGACGCCGGGCGCCTTGCCGGCGTACGCGGTCCCCGGGGGGAGGCTCGCGCCCGAGCCGACGAGCGTCAGGAAGTCCTCCCGGTTGGCGCAGTGCTCCAGCCCGGCCTCGCGGGTGATCAGGCCCGACCGCACGTGCGCGGCCAGGTGCGCGTCGAGCGTCTGCATGCCCTCCCGGGCGCCGGACTGCAGGGCACCGGGGATCTGCGGCAGCTTGTCGTCGCGGATCATCGCCCGGATGCCCGGGTTGCAGACCATGATCTCCGCGGCCGGGATCCGCCCGGCACCGTCCACGGTCGGCACCAGCGTCTGGCAGACGACGCCCTGGAGGGTCGCGGCCAGCTGGGTGCGGATCTGCTGCTGCTGGTTGGCCGGGAAGACGTCGACGACGCGGCTGATGGTGTCCTGCGCGGACTGCGTGTGCAGGGTGGCCAGCACCAGGTGGCCGGTCTCCGCCGCCGTCAGCGCCACCGAGATGGTGTCGAGGTCGCGGAGCTCGCCGACCAGGATCACGTCCGGGTCCTGGCGCAGCACGTGCTTGAGCGCGTGCCGGAAGTCGTGGGTGTCGCCGCCGACCTCGCGCTGGTTGACCAGGCAGCCGCGGTGGGAGTGCAGGAACTCGATCGGGTCCTCGATCGTCATGATGTGGCCGCGCCGGGTCCGGTTGATCAGGTCGAGCATCGCGGCCAGCGTCGTCGACTTGCCCGAGCCGGTGGGCCCGGTGACCAGCACCATGCCGCGCTTGAGGCGGGCGAAGGAGTCCACCGACGGCGGCATGCCGAGGTCGGCCAGCGGCTTGATGTCCCACGGGATCAGCCGCATCACCGCGCCGACGCTCTCGCGCTGCCAGAACACGTTGACGCGGAACCGCGCCTGGCCCGGCACCGCGTAGGCGAAGTCGAGCTCGCGGGTGTCCTCGAACACCTTGCGCTGCCGCTCGGTCATCACCGCGTAGAGCCCGGCGCGCAGCAGGTCGGGCTTGAGCACCGCCTCGCCGGGCACCGGGGTCATCTCGCCGCGGATGCGGATGGTCGGCGGCGCGCCGACGGTGAGGTGCAGGTCGGAGCCGCCGAGCTCCTTGACCTTCAGCAGCAGCTCGTCCAGCGCGAGCTCCTGCTTCGGGCCGGCATGCGCCTGCGGGTCAGCCCACGACACGGAGTACCTCCTCGATCGATGTCTTGCCCTGCTCCACCTTCAGCCAGCCGTCCTCGCGCAGCGTCGCCATGCCCTGCCGGCGGGCGATCTTCGCGATCTCGTCGGTGGAGGCGCGGGTGACGGTGAGCCGCTCGATGTCCTCCGACATCGACATCACCTCGTGCAGCGCCAGCCGCCCGCGGTAGCCCGTGCCGGCGCACGAGGTGCAGCCGACCGGGCGGTAGATGTGGTCCACGTCGTCGCGGAGCTTGAAGCGCAGCGCCACCAGCTCCTCGTCGCTGGGCCGGTAGGCCTCGCGGCACCGCTCGCACAGCGACCGGCAGAGCCGCTGGCCCACCACCGCGTCCAGCGCGGAGCCGACCAGGAACGGCTCGATGCCCATCTCCACCAGCCGGGTCACCGCCGAGGGCGCGTCGTTGGTGTGCAGCGTGGAGAGCACCAGGTGACCGGTGAGGGAGGCCTCGATCGCGATCGTCGCGGTCTCCTGGTCGCGGATCTCACCGATGAGCACGATGTCGGGGTCCGAGCGCAGGATCGAGCGCAGCGCGGAGGCGAACGTGAGGCCGGCCTTGTTGTTGGTCTGCACCTGGTTGATGCCGGCGAGCCGGTACTCGACCGGGTCCTCGACGGTGATCACGTTGACGTGCGCCTGGTTGAGCACGTTCAGCGTCGCGTAGAGGGTGGTCGACTTGCCCGAGCCCGTCGGCCCGGTGACCAGGATCATCCCGTACGGCTTGTCGTAGGACTCGGCGAACCGCGCCAGGTTGGGCGCGCTGAACCCGAGGTCGCCGAGGTCGAGCCGGGTGTTGGTGTTGTCCAGGACTCGGGCCACGATCTTCTCGCCCCACACCGTCGGCAGCGTCGCGATCCGCAGGTCGATCGGCTGCCCGTGGTGGTTGACGGTGAGCCGGCCGTCCTGGGGGATGCGCCGCTCGGCGATGTCCATCTCGGCCATGATCTTGAGCCGGGAGACGACGCCGGCGTGGATGCTGCGCGGGGCCCGGTGGGCATCCTGCAGGACGCCGTCGATGCGGTAGCGCACCCGTACGTCGTGCTCGGTCGGCTCGATGTGGATGTCGGAGGCGCGGTCGGAGATCGCCTGCGAGATCAGCAGGGTGACGAACCGGACCACCGGCGCGTCGTCGGCGACCTCGGTGAACGAGTCGAGGTCGGGCTGCTCCTCCTTCACCGCCAGGTTGGAGGTGAGGTCGGCCAGCTCGCCCTCGGCCCGGTAGACCTGGTTGATCCGCTGCGCGATCTCCAGCCGGTTCCCGAGCACGAACCGCACGCGGCGGCCCGAGAGCCGGGCCACGTCGTCCTTGAGGTCGAGGTCCGAGAGCGCCCGCAGCGGCACCGCGACCACCAGCTCGGCGCCCGATCGGCTCAGCGGCAGCGCGTTGTAGCGGCGCGCGAACTCGCCGGGGATCAGCGAGGCGGCCGTGACGTCGACCGGGTAGTCGGTCAGGTCCACGTAGTCCACCCCGGCGGCGACCGCGGCCATCCGCAGCAGGGTGCGCATGTCCACCACGCCGTCGGCGAGCAGCGCGTCGAGGATCGAGACCTGCTCGACCTCCGCCGTCAGCCGGGCGCGGTCGAGCTGCTCGGGCGTGACCTCGCCATGGGCGAGCAGGGCGTCGACGGTCGCCGCGTGGTCGGTCTGGCTCATGGTCACCCCCTTTCCCGGCGGTGGAGGGTTCCTCCCGGTACCGGACATGTCGGCACGCGCTCACCCGGACTTGAGCGCCGTGTTCGGTCGGCCGCCTCCGATCGGCCCGTTCGGTCGGTGCCGTCAGGCGGAGAGCACCGTCAGTGCGCTGGCCGGGTCCCGGCGGTAGCGGACCATCAGCTCCGCTGTCGCCTCGTCGATCCGCTCGTGCAGTGCGGAGCGGTACGCCGTCAGCTGGCCCTCGGCGCCCCGCAGCCGTCGTACCGCCTCGTCGCGGCCGGCGTCGTCGGCCGGGACCATCCAGACCTCGTCCAGCACCGGCAGCTCCGGCAGGGGGTCCGCGACGCGGACCCGGTGCAGGGCCCGGCGGGCCTGGCCGGTGCCGGTGTCGCCCAGCGCGCGGGCGAGGTCGGTCAGCGAGAGCGACCCGCCACCCGCGCCGCCGGCCTCCAGCAGGTCGATCCGGGCGTGCACGAGCCGGCGCCAGTAGGAGACCCGCTCCTCCTCGTTGCGCAGGCAGCCGCGGTAGGAGCGGAGCTCGCCGAGGCTGAGCCCCTCCAGGTGCGGGGAGGGCTCCATCGGGACGGTGCGGCCGACGTTGCTGCGGACCTGTGCGGTGGTCACGACGCCCCCTGCAGGCTGGGCCGGCTCCCACCGTCCGGCTGCCACCCGGAGCGGCGCAGCATCACCGAGAAGTCGTGCGGGTTGCTGGCCGCCGCGAGCGCGTCCGGCACCTCGACCACCCCCGAGGTGACGAGCTGGAGGAGGTGCTGGTCGAAGGTGTGCATGCCGGAGTACTCGCCGGCGGCGAGGATGTCCGGGATCGCGCCGGTCTTGTCCGGGTCGGCCACGGCGTCGGCGAAGCGGGCGTCGCTGACGGCCACCTCGGTCACGCAGACCCGGCCGCGGCCGTCGGCGCGCCGGACCAGCCGCTGGCAGACCACGCCCTCCAGGGTGGTCGCGAGCGCCGCCCGCACGCGCGCCTGCTCGTGCGGCGGGAAGAAGTCGACGAGGCGCAGCACGGTCTCGCGCGCGTCCGTGGTGTGCATCGAGGCGAACACCGCGTGCCCGGTCTCGGCGGCCGAGAGCGCCGAGCGGACGGTGTCGCTGTCGCGCAGCTCGCCGATCAGGATCACGTCGGGGTCCTGCCGCATCGCCGCGCGCAGCGCGGAGGCCCAGTCCAGGGTGTCGCTGCCGAGCTCGCGCTGGGTGACCGTGGCGGTCTTGTTGCGGTGCAGGATCTCGATCGGGTCCTCGAGGGTCAGCACGTGCACCGACCGGCTCTCGTTGACCATGTCGATCATGCCGGCCAGCGTGGTGGTCTTGCCCGAGCCGGTCGGGCCGGTCACCAGCACCAGCCCCCGCGGGCGCAGCGCCAGCTCCGAGATCACCTCCGGCAGCCCGAGCTCGGCGAGCGTGGTCGGCGCGTCGCTGACCCGCCGCATCACGCAGCCCGCCTCGCCCATGGTGCGGAAGGCGTTGACGCGGAACCGGCCCAGCCCGGGAACGGCGACCGCGTAGTCGGCCTCGAACCGCTCCTCGAAGGTGGCCAGCGTGTCCGCGCTCATCGAGGCACGGACCAGGCCCTCGACCTCCGCGGCGTCGTAGGGCCGCTCGCCGACGGGCACCAGCGAGCCGGAGATCCGCAGCTTCGGCGTGGCGCCGGGGCGCAGGTGCAGGTCGGAGGCGCCGTTGCGGACCACGGCGTCGAGCAGCGACAGCAGCGCACCCGGGATCGCGCTCATACGGCCTCCTCCGCCTCCAGGGACTCCTCGCCCCGACGGACGGGACATCGGCCCACGCCCCCCGCACCTGAGGCGTGCGGGAATTTCTTCACCTTCGGGGTCAAGTGACGTGCCGAACCCGCCGATAGGCAACGGCAGGAGGACCGGGGCCGCACCGGCCCCGGACGGACGGATCGTGGGGGTGGCGATGGCACGCACCATGGTGGGACTCGACATCGGGAGCTCGGCGGTCCGCGCCGTCGCGCTGTCGACCGGCCGCGCGCCGAGCCTCGTCAGCGGCGGCGAGGTGCCACTACCGCCCGGAGCCGTCGAGGCCGGCAGCGTGAAGAGCGCACGCCAGGTCACCGAGGCCATCCGCACCCTCTGGCACGACCAGCGCCTCAAGACCAAGGACGTCCGGATCGGCGTCGGCAGCGGCTCGGTCCTGGTCCGCCAGCTCGAGCTGGACTGGATGCCCCCGGCGGACCTGAAGAAGGCGCTGCGCTTCCAGGTCGCCGACCTGCTGCCGGTCTCGGTCGACGACGCGAACATCGATCACCTCACGCTCGACGAGTACGAGCGGATGGACGACGACCTCGGCGCCCCCCGACGCTTCGTCAAGATCCTCCTCGTCGCCACCGCCCGCGGGGCGGTCGACGAGATGGTGCGGGCCGTGCAGGCCGCGGGCCTGCGGCCCCACGTCGCCGACCTGTCCGCGCTGGCGCTGGTGCGGGCCGCCGCCCGGGCGGGCGCCCGCGACGGCTCGCTCGCCGACGGTACGCCGGAGGCGATCATCGACGTCGGCGCGGACAAGATCGCCGTCGCCGTGCACAGCGGCGGGCGGCCGCACTTCGTCCGCGTCATCGCCGGCGTCGGCGGCTCGCTGCTCACCCAGGCGCTGGTCGACCGCTCCGGTCGGCCGTGGGCGGAGGCGGAGGAGCTCAAGCGGACGTGCCGGCTCCCGGCCCGGGTCCCCGCCGGGGCTCCCGACCCGCAGGCCGGCCGGCAGCTGGGGCAGGAGGAGCTCGTCGGTCGGCTCGTCCTCGACGGCGCGCGCCAGCTCGCCGCCGAGGTCCGCGCGACCCTGGACTTCCACACTGCGGCGCACCCCGAGCACACCCCCGAGCGGGTGCTGCTGACCGGTGGCGGCGCCGACCTGATCGGCCTCGACGAGCTGGTCGGCATGGCGCTGGACCTGCCGACGCAGCGCTTCGTGCCGGCCGACGTACTCCCCCGCCTGGTCTCCCGGCGCGGGGAGCGCGACCCACTCGCCGACGATCCGGGGATGCTGGTCCCGCTCGGCCTGGCGCTGGCGGGCACCGCATGAGCACCACGACATCGGCGGGGACACCGGCGGGCGGGAACCACGGGACCGAGGCGCCCGCGGAGCCCACCGTGCGCCGCGCGCCCAACAGCGCCAAGACCACTGCCAGGACCACCACCAGGACCACCACCAGGTCCGACGCCCCGAAGGGACGCCGGGCCGGGAAGCGCTCCACACGGAGGTCCGCGGCGAAGGACACCCACCAGAACGGCTCGGGCGTCAACCTGCTCTCGCCGTGGGTCTTCGAGCAGCTGCGGGTGCACCAGATGCGCCACCGCTTCCTGGCCGCAGGGCTGGTGCTGGTCGCGGTGATCGCGCTCGTGTGGACCGGGCTGCGGTTCAACCTCCACCGCGCCGAGGAGCAGCTGCGCGGCGAGGAGGCCGTCGGCCGCGGGTTGACCCAGCAGGCCAGCACGCTCGCCCCGGTCCGCCTCTACGTCGACGGCGTGCAGCGCCGCGTCGCCACCGGCCGGCTCGCGACCCAGGACGACGTGGCGTTCTCCACGATGCTCGACGGTCTCGGCGCGGCTCTGCCGCCCGGCGCGGCGGTCACCTCGCTCACCGTCGACCTGGTCACCGTCGAGGGCGCCGACGGCGCCGTGTGGGTGGACGACCCCGAGGACCCGGCGCACGGCCTCATCGCCACCGGGTGCCCCGGGCCCGACCCGTTCGCGACCACCACGGCGATCGCCTGCGTCACCGTGCAGGGCACGGCCACCTCCCGGGAGGTGGTGAGCGACCTCGTGGTCGCGCTCGACGAGAGCGGCCTGTTCGTGGACCCCTTCATCGACACGACGACCACCGGCGACGCCGTACAGGTCGACTTCTCCGGCTCCTTCGGGCTCTCCCCGAAGGCCTTCAGCCGGCGCTACGACTCGCTGGGCGACGAGCTGACGAAGGGAGCGGAGCAGTGAACCTTCGCACAGTCCCCGGGACCCTCGCGGTCGGCCTCGGCGCCCTCCTGCTCTTCCTCGCGGCGAGCTGGTTCCTGGCGATCGGGCCGGTCCTCGGCCAGACCTCCGACACCCGCGAGTCGATCGACCTGGCCCGGGACCGCAACGACGTCCTGCGGGCGCAGGTGGCGACGCTCAAGGCGCAGCAGGACGAGCTGCCCCGCTACCGCGCCGTCGCCGACCAGATGGCCGCCCTGTTCCCGCCCACGGCGGAGCAGCCGCGCTACTTCGCCGCGGTGCACGAGGCGGCCCGCAAGGCCGGCATCCCCGCCGACCAGGTCACCGCCCTCAACCCCTCGGCGCCCGAGCTGCTCGCCGCCGACGGCCGGGTGCTCGCCGTCGACGCGACCGCGACCGACGCCGAGGCGCCCACCGCCGAGGTGGGCGAGCAGGAGGTCTCGGTGAGCGTGCAGGGACGCTACGACCAGGTCCAGCGGTTCCTCGCCAACCTCGAGACGATGGAGCGCGCGTTCCTGGTCACCTCGGTGGGGCTGGAGGGCGGCGACGAGACCGGCGCCGGCGAGGTCACTGTGACCCTGCTCGGCAACACCTACGTGGCGACCCGGCTGCGCTACGACCCGCCCGCGACGGCGCCGGACCCGCAGTCGACCCAGTAGTCGATCCCACCGTCGGACCCGTCGCCGGGTCGCGGCTGCTCAGGTGACGGCACCACGGTGCCGACAAGCAGGGTGAGACCACCGACAGGAGCTCCCCATGTCTCTCGACGCACTCCCCCTCAGCACCACCACCGTCGTGGTCGGCGCCGTCCTCGGCGTCCTCGCCCTGATCTCGGTGGGGCTGCTGCTCGCCGCCCGCGCCCGGCAGCGGGAGGTCCACCTGGACGAGACGCCCGCGCCGCGGCGAGCCGCGTCCGGTGGCCGCGACCTGTCCCGCGCGGCCGCGGCCGAAGCACCCGAGGAGGAGGTGATCACGCCCGCCGCCACCCTGGCCTGGCTGGAGGCGCTGTCGGTCACCCCGCCCGCGTCGGTGACGGAGGACGAGGCGAGCGCAGGGGTCGACGCCGCAGACGATGCGGCGGAGCCCGTGGCAGGGGTCGACGTGGCGGAGCCCGTGGCCGAGGTGGACGTGGCGGAGCCCGAGCCCGAGCCCGACCCCGAGCCCGAGCACGCGTACCGGGACTGGGCGGGGGTCGGCGCGGAGGAGCACCGCGTCGCCGTACCGGACGACCTCAGCTCGCTGCGCCTGGACGCCGGACCGGTGATCGCCCTCGACGCCGACCTCGACGCCGACCCGGACGTGGCCCAGGAGGAGCCGCCGGCGACGGAGGACGCCCCGACCGAGGCCGTGGCGTCGGTGGGCTACGGCGACCTCTCGCTGCGGTACGCCGAGCAGGGCCGCCCGCGCGAGGCCGCGCTGGCCCAGTGGGCCGCCGACCTGCACGCCGCCGGCCCGCTGCTGGGCCGGGCGGCGCCGCTGCTGCCCGTGGCCCAGACGATGGCGACGTCGTCGAGCCACCGCGAGGCGGTCGGCGAGGCCCGCCGGGTCGCGCTGTCGATGATCCCCGAGGAGGCCGCAGCCGCGTTCGCCCCCGCCGACCACCTCGCCGACGGCCCCGTGCGCGAGCCGATCCGGCTGCCGCGCCACCAGGCCGACGTGACCGAGCTGCTGGAGCACGCGGAGGAGCGGATGTCCGCCGCCCGCGAGGCCGAGCCCGACGACCAGCGGGCCGCCCGCGAGCACGCCCGGGACGCTGACCTGGCGTCGTTCGAGGCGATGCTGCTGGAGTCGGCGCTGCGCTGCGGCGACACCGGGCTGGTCACCGTCGGCCTGCGCCGGGACCTCGCCGCGCTGGTGCTCGACACCAGCGACGAGGCGACCGCGGCCGACGTGGAGACGCTGGACGCCGCGGTGGACCGGGTCCGCGCCGCGCTGCGCGGCATCGCCGAGCCGCACGAGCTCGACGCGCTCGAGGTCGCCTTCGTCCCGCTCGCCGCCTCGTGAGCGTGGCCCGATGAGCGGCACGGTGCCCGTGGCCCTCTGGGTCGGCCTGGTCGGCGTCGCGGGCACCCTGATCGGGTCGTTCCTCAATGTGGTGGTGCACCGGGTGCCGGCCGGGCTGTCGGTGGTCAGCCCCGGCTCCGCGTGCCCGAGCTGCGGGCACGCCGTACGCGGCCGTGACAACGTGCCGGTGCTCTCCTGGCTGGCGCTGCGCGGACGGTGCCGCGACTGCCGCACCCCGATCCCGGTCCGGTACCCGCTCGTCGAGGCCGGCACCGGCCTCCTCTTCGTGTTGGTCTCGCTGCGGCTCGAGGCCACCGGGGAGCTCTCCGCGCTGGCCGCGTGCCTCGTGGTCGCCGCGGCCGGGGTGGCGCTGGCGCTGATCGACCTCGAGCACGGTCGGCTGCCGTTCTCGATCACCGGCGTGGCCGCCGTGCTGGCCGTGCTCGCGCTCGCGCTGGGCTGGTGGGGCGGCGACGGCGTCGAGCCCGTCGTGGTGGTCGCCTCCGCGGCGATCTGGGTCGCCGTGTACGGCGGCCTGCGGATCCTCACCCGCGGCCGCGGGATGGGCCTGGGCGACGTGGCGCTGGCGCCGCTGCTCGGCGCGGTCCTCGGCGCCCTCGGCGCGGGACCCGCGCTGGTCGGCCTCGCCGCGGGCTTCATCCTCGGCGCCCTGGTCGGCGTGGCACTGATGGCGACCGGCCGCGCCCGCCGCGGCACCCGCATCCCCTACGGCCCCTTCATGCTCGCCGGCGCCGCGCTGGCCGTCTTCGCGGGCGACCAGATCGCGTCGGCGTACCTGACCCTCGTCGGCCTCTCCTAGCGCGAACAGGGGCTCAGGGCAGCCCGAACCGGGGGTCAGGGCAGGCCGAACCGGGGCTCGGGGCAGGCCGAACCGGGGGTCAGGGCGGGGCGAACCGGGGGTCGAGGCAGCGCCGTGGCCTATGTACCTGTTCGGCGCGGCCCAAGCCCCTGTTCGGCGTGGCCTGAGTGCCTGTTCGGCGTGGCCCGAGCCCCTGTTCGGCGCGGCCCAAGCCCCTGTTCGGCGTGGCCTGAGTGCCTGTTCGGCGTCAGTCGGGTTCGGGCTCGAGCCAGCCGCGGAACGCCTCGAGGTTCTTCGTGGACTCCCCGCGCAGCTGGCGCCACTCCCACTCCTTGCGGATGGAGGACTCGAAGCCGAGCTCGAGGATGGTGTTGAAGGACTCGTCGGCCGAGGTCAGCACCGAGCCGAGCAGCCGGTCGAGGTCCTCGGGGTTGGCGGCGGAGAGCGGCAGCCGGCCGTCGAGGTAGATGTCGCCGTGGTGGTCGATCGCGAACGCGACGCCGAACATCTTGAGGTTCCGCTCGAGCAGCCAGCGGTAGACCCGTTCGTGCTCCTCGTCGGGGCGGCGACAGACGAAGGCGTGCACGGCCAGCGAGTGCGGGCCGACGTCGATCCGGACCGGGGTCTGCAGCTTGCGCTCACCGGGCAGCGAGAACGAGAACAGGTGCGGCTCGACCTCGTCGAAGTCGATCCCCGCCTCGGTCAGGTGCTCGCGGACGGCGCGGGCGGCCTCCTCGCTCACGCGACGACCTCCGCGCGGGTGGCCGCCGCGGCGCGGGCGTAGATGCTCAGGGTCTGGTCCGCGGTGGCGTCCCAGGTGAACGACTCGGCCTGCGCGAGCGCGCCGGCGGCGAGCCGGTCCCGCAGCGCCGGGTCGGCCAGGACCCGCTCCAGGGCGGCCGACCAGTCGCGGGTCTCGTGACCGTCGACGAGCAGGCCGCTGCGGCCGTGGTCGACGACGGTGGTCAGACCGCCGACGGCGGCGGCCACGACGGGCGCACCGCAGGCCTGGGCCTCGGCGGCGACCAGCCCGAACGACTCGTTGTACGACGGCACGGCCACCACGCTCGCGGCGGCGAACCACCCCGCGAGCTCGGTCTGCGCCACCGGCGGCACGAACCGCACCACGTCCGTGATGTCCAGCCGCGCGGCCAGGTCCGCCAGCTCGGTGGGCCGCTCCAGGCCGGAGCCGGAGGGGCCGCCGACGATCGGCACGATGAGCCGGGAGCGCAGGTCGGGGCGACGGCGTACCAGGTCGGCGACGGCCTTGAGCAGCACGTCGGGGGCCTTGAGCGGCTGGATGCGGCCGGCGAAGAGGACCACCAGCGCGTCCTCGGGGATGCCGCGCTCGGCGCGCACGGCGCGCTGCTCGTACGGCCGGAAGACGGTGACGTCGACGCCCGGGTGGACCACCTCGACGCGGTCCGGCGCAGCGTCGTAGAGGCCGGTGAGCTGGGCGGCCTCGAGGTCGGTGTTGGCGATCAGCACGTCGGATGCCTCGACGACCTGCTCCTCGCCGATCACGCGCGCGGCCGGCTCGGGGGTGTCGCCCTCGGCGAGCGCGAGGTTCTTGACCTTCGCCATGGTGTGCATCGAGTGCACGAGCGGCACGCCCCAGCGGTCGCTGGCCAGCGCGCCGACCTGGCCGGAGAGCCAGTAGTGGGAGTGCACCAGGTCGTAGTGGCCCAGCGGCTGCGCGGCCTCGGCGCGCAGGACCTCGCGAGCGAAGACGCAGAGCTGGCCGGGCAGCTCGTCCTTGGTCAGCCCCTCGAACGGGCCGGCGTGGACGTTGTGCACGGTGACGCCGTCCTCGACGCGGCCGGTGCGCGGGTCGAGCAGCGGCACGGTGGGCGGCAGGGAGGAGCGGGTGGCGCGGGTGAAGACGTCGACCTCGATGCCGCGGCGGGCCAGGCGGCGGGCCACCTCGACGACGTACACGTTCATGCCGCCGGCGTCGCCCGTTCCGGGCTGGTCCAGCGGCGAGGTGTGCAGGCAGATCATCGCCAGTCGCCGGATCGGTCGGTCGGCGACCAGCGTCCTCACCGTCATCACACTCCTGTCCTCCCGCGCGTCGGCATCGGTGCTGCGGGCCTCGGGGTTAAACGACCGGGCCTCGCCGGATCATTCCCGGTCAGCACGAAACAAACTGTCGGGTTGCACACATTGGGGGTTGCGGAGTGACGTGGCAGCCCGTGGGGGGTGGCGGGTCGTGTGTCTCAGGCTTCACTTGCGTCACCGCGGACAGGCACTTCGGTCACTTGTCAGGCGTTGCATTGCCCGTCAAGTGCATGAATCACCGGTCGACCGGTGATTCATGCACCACCCGCGACTCACCCCAGCGCGCGATCCAGCGCCGCCTCGACGTGCAGCGTCGTGCACCCGAAGACGGGGATCTCGGAGTCGGCCTGCTTGACCAGCAGCTCCAGCTCCGAGCAGCCGAGGATGACGCCACCGGCGCCGGCGTCCCACAGCTCGGAGATCATCGAGACCACCGCGCGGCGGGAGTCGTCGAGCACCTTCCCGTGCACGAGCTCGTCGTAGATGATCCGGTTCAGCTCGTCGTGGTGCTGCGTGCCCGGCACCTGCACGGCGAGCCCGTGGGAGGCGATGCGGTCGGTGAAGAACGACCGGGACATCGCGAACCTCGTGCCGAGCAGGGCCACCGACTCCACCCCCTCGGCCACGGCGGACTCGGCGACCACGTCGGCCAGGTGCAGCAGCGGGATGTCGACGGCGTCCTGGACCTGGTCGGCGACGCGGTGGAACGTCGTGGTGCAGAGCATCAGGAAGTCGGCACCGGCGCGCTCGACCGAGCGGCCCGCCTCGGCCAGGATCGCGGCGACCGCGTCCCAGTCCTCCGCCTCCTGCAGCGCGGTGACCTCGGCGAACTCCACCGACGCCATCATCGTGCGCGCCGAGTGCAGCCCTCCCAACCGCCGCTCGACTCCGCGGTTGAGCAGCTCGTAGTAGGCCGCGCTGCTCTCCCAGGACATCCCGCCGATGAGGCCGATCGTCTGCATGCGCGCAGTCTCCCCCGCCCCCGGCCGGCGGACAAGTGACGCGCCCACCAGCCGTACGACGTCAGCCCGCGCACCCTCAGACGGTCGCCGCGGCCTCGCCGGTCTGCACGCCCCACAGCGCCGCGTAGGCGCCGCCGAGCGCGACCAGCTCCTCGTGCGTGCCGGCCTCGATCACCCGGCCGGCGTCGAGGACGTGGATCCGGTGCGCGTGCCGCACGGTGGAGAGGCGGTGGGCGACGACGATCGTGGTGCACCGCTCGCCGGCCCGGCGCAGCGACGTCTGGATGGCGGCCTCGGTCTCGTTGTCGACGGCGCTGGTGGCCTCGTCGAGCACCAGGATCGCGGGGTCGCGCAGCAGCGCGCGGGCCAGCGCGATCCGCTGCCGCTGGCCGCCGGACAGGGTGACGCCCCGCTCTCCGACCCAGGTCTCGTAGCCGTCCGGCAGCCCGTCCACGAACGACCCGATCGCCGCCGCCTCGGCGGCCGCCCGGATCTCCTCCGCCGAGGCGGATGGGCGACCGTAGGCGATGTTCTCCGCGACCGTGCCGGCGAAGAGGTACACGTCCTGGGAGACGTAGCCCATCGAGCCGCGCAGCGAGTCCCAGTCGAGCTCGCGCACGTCGGTCCCGTCGAGCAGCACCGCGCCCTCCCGCGGGTCGGCGAACCGCAGCACCAGCCGCAGCAGCGAGGACTTGCCGGCGCCGGTGGAGCCGACGATCGCGTGGGTCTCCCCGGCCGGTACGACGAGGTCGATGCCATGCAGCACGTCCGGCCCGTCGGCGTACCCGGCGCGCACCCCGACCAGCTCGATCCGGCCGGCGGCCGACCGTCCCAGCGACACCGAGCCGGCGGGCGTGGCCACCGGCTCCTCGAGGAGCGCGAGGATGCGGCCGGCCGAGGCGCGGCCGCGCTGGTAGAGGTCGAGCACGGTGGCGACGTCGGTCAGCGGCCACAGCAGCCGCTGGGTCATGAAGACCAGCACCGAGTAGAGGCCGACCTCGAGCTCGCCGTCGAGGGTCGCCCAGCCGCCGAGCAGGAGCGTGCAGGTGAAGCCGGCGAGGATCGCCATCCGCACCAGCGGCACGAACGCGGCGGAGGACCGGATCGCGGCGACGTTGGCGTCCCGGTAGGCCGCGGAGGCCCCCTCGACGCGCCGCCGCTCGCGCTCCTCGGCGGTGAACGCCTTGATGGTCGCGATACCGCCGAGGTTCGCCGACAGCACCCCGGAGAGGTCCGCGACGGTGGCGCGCACCCGCTGGTAGAGCGGCTCCAGCCGCCGCTGGAAGACCAGCGAGCCCGCGATGATCAGCGGGATCGGCAGGAACGCGAAGAGCAGCAGCTGCCAGGAGGCGACGGCGAAGATCGCGCCGACCAGGACGACGTTGAGCGCGGTCTGCAGGATCGCGGAGGCGCCCACGTCGAGGAACCGCTCGAGCTGGTTGACGTCGTCGTTGAGGGTCGCCAGCGTCGAGCCGGCCGGGCGCGACTCGTGCCAGCCGAGGTCGAGGTGCTGCGCGTGGTCGTAGGCCTCGACCCGCAGGGCGTGCTCGACACCCTGGGCGAGGCCGCGCCACAGCAGCGCGGCGACGTACTCGCTCGCCGACTCGACCACCCAGACCACCACGTTGATCGCCGCCAGCCACGCCAGCTGGGAGTACCGGGACTCGACGCCGAGCAGGTCGGCGACGAAGGAGTCCGCGCCGCGCACCACGACGTCGACGGCGGCGCCGATGAGCAGCTCGGGCATCACGTCGGCGACCTTGTTGACCGTGGTCATCACGAGGGCCAGCACGAAGCGGCCGCGGAAGCGGCGGTAGCGCTGCCACAGCGCGGTCAGCGGTCGGTCGGCGGCCGCGGCGGCGGTCATCGGGGTCTCCTCATCGGGGCGAGGGGCCGGTACGCCGTCGGGCGGCACGGGCCGGGGACGCCGCGACTGTAGATGAGGGCACCCTTACCCGACGAAGCGCCGATGCGACCGCAAGGGCCTCCCGCCGATAGTCTGGTCGGCGGCCCACGTGCCGATCGCCTCCGGCGCCCGCGACCCCACCGGTCCCGGACGCGCACCGGCGGCGCTCCCCCGCGGCCGCACCGACCCATTCCCCTCACGAGAGCGGACGCCGTACACCCATGTCTGAGACCAGGACCCGACGCAAGGACCTGCGGAACGTCGCCATCGTGGCGCACGTCGACCACGGCAAGACCACCCTGGTCGACGCCATGCTGCACCAGGCCGGCGCGTTCACCGCCCACCAGGCCGAGGGCGTTGCCGAGCGGGTCATGGACTCCGGCGACCTGGAGCGCGAGAAGGGCATCACCATCCTCGCCAAGAACACCGCGGTGCACTACCGCGGTCCCTCGGCGCAGGAGCTGGCCGACGGCGACATGGTCATCAACATCATCGACACCCCCGGCCACGCCGACTTCGGTGGCGAGGTCGAGCGCGGCCTGTCGATGGTCGACGGCATCGTGCTGCTCGTCGACGCCTCCGAGGGCCCGCTGCCGCAGACCCGCTTCGTGCTGCGCAAGGCGCTCAACGCCGACATGCCGGTGATCCTCGTGGTCAACAAGACCGACCGCGCCGACGCCCGGATCGACGAGGTCGTGGACGAGACCTACGAGCTGTTCATGGACCTGCTCGACGACTCCCACAGCCAGGACGCCCTGGACTTCCCGGTCGTCTTCGCCTCCGGCAAGGCCGGCGTCGCCTCCCTGGAGAAGCCGGAGAACGGCGCCCTGCCGCCGAGCGACGACCTGGAGCCGCTGTTCCGCACCATCCTGGAGACCATCCCGGCCCCGGAGTACGACGAGGGCGCGCCGCTGCAGGCCCACGTCACCAACCTCGACGCCTCGCCGTTCCTCGGCCGCCTCGCGCTCCTCCGGATCAAGCAGGGCAACCTGCGCAAGGGCCAGCAGGTCGCGTGGATGCAGCGCGACGGCGCCGTCAAGAACGTCAAGATCACCGAGCTGCTGATCACCGAGGGCCTGGAGCGCAAGCCGGGCGAGCAGGCCGGCCCCGGCGACATCGTCGCCGTCGCGGGCATCCCGGACATCACCATCGGCGAGACGCTGGCCGACCCGGAGAACCCGGTCGCGCTGCCGCTGATCCACGTCGACGAGCCGGCGATCTCGATGACCATCGGCACCAACACCTCGCCGCTGGTCGGCAAGGTGAAGGGCCACAAGGTCACCGCCCGCCTGGTCAAGGACCGCCTCGACTCCGAGCTGATCGGCAACGTGTCGCTGCGCGTCCTGCCGACCGAGCGCCCCGACGCCTGGGAGGTGCAGGGCCGCGGCGAGCTGGCGCTGGCGATCCTGGTCGAGCAGATGCGGCGCGAGGGCTACGAGCTGACCGTCGGCAAGCCGCAGGTGGTCACCCGGGAGGTCGACGGCAAGGTCCACGAGCCGTTCGAGCGCCTGACCATCGACGCCCCGGAGGAGTTCCTCGGCACCATCACCGAGCTGCTCGCCAACCGCAAGGGCCGGATGGAGGGCATGACCAACCACGGCACCGGCTGGGTCCGGATGGAGTTCGTGGTCCCGGCCCGCGGCCTGATCGGCTTCCGCACCGACTTCCTCACCGAGACCCGCGGCACCGGCATCGCCCACCACATCTCGGAGGGCTACTTCCCGTGGGCCGGCGAGATCCGCTCGCGCGCCTCCGGCTCGCTGGTCGCGGACCGCTCGGGTGCGGCGACGGCGTACGCGATGACGTCGCTGCAGGAGCGTGGCGTGATGTTCGTGGACCCGGCCACCGAGGTCTACGAGGGCATGGTCGTCGGCGAGAACTCCCGCGCCGACGACATGGACGTCAACATCACCAAGGAGAAGCAGCAGACCAACATCCGGTCCGCCACCTCCGACAACTTCGAGAAGCTCATCCCGCCGAAGAAGCTCTCGCTCGAGCAGTGCCTGGAGTTCTGCCGCGAGGACGAGTGCGTGGAGATCACCCCGGAGACGGTGCGGATCCGCAAGGTCAACCTCGACGCGAACGAGCGCGCAAAGATGGCGAGCCGAGCGCGTAAGGCAAACAAGTAACCCCGCCCTGCGCACACATTCAGGCAACCCCGTCCAGTTGGGCGGGGTTGCTTGTTTGTCTTCTGCGAGGCGAGCAATCGCGGCGACGAAGGAGCCGCAGATGGCCTCGCGAGCCCGCAAGGCCAACAAGTAGAACCCCGGTTCAGGACCGCCGGAGTCGCTCAGGCGACCCGGGGGTCCTGCCGTTCCCGGCCACGGATCCAGCCACTTTGGACCCCTTTCGCAACACTGAGTTACTCCTGCTCGGCAACCCCTTCCGCCGGGCAGCGCGACCGCCGGGAACCGGCTAGGTTCCCGCCCATGCCCCCGCCCCGGATGACCTCCGCAGGCCGCCGCCGCGCGGCGGTGCTGGGCGCGTTCGCGCTCGCCGCCGGCGCCGCGGCGGCGGGCGCGATCGCCCGGCGAGCCGCTCCGGCGGTCGGGCGTCCGGCGTCCGGCGAGCCGACGCCGGACCGGGCGGTCCCGGCGAGCACCGGGCCGGACGGGCGCCCCGAGCGGTTCACGATCCTCCCCGACGACTACGGGGTGCCGTACGCGGGAACCGCCGGCGACGGGCGCCGCTTCTTCCTCGGGGGCGACCTGTTCGTGCCCGGCGCGTCGTCGTACGTCGGGCTCTTCCTGTGGCACGCCGACGGCACGTTCGACGAGGCGCTGGTCGAGGAGGTGCGCGGGCCCGCCGCGGTCCGGCAAGCGGTCGAGGAGCGGTTGGCGAGCCTCGGCGCCTACGTCATCGAGCCCATCGTCGTCGCGCCGTTCACCGAGGAGATCGACGGGGTGACGTTCGGCTGGAAGGTCGACCGCTACGACGACGGCGCGTGGTTCATCACCATCGAGCCCGGCGACTTCATCGCCTACAACGCCCCCTGGGACGGGCTCGAGTACGACTCCTGACGGGCGGGCCCCGGTCCCACGGAACAAGGTTCTCGCGATCGGTTGCCTATTCGGACCGCATCCCCCATCCTTATCCGAACAAGCGTTTAGTTTGGAAGGACAACGATGCCCTCCGAGTACGTCGACGACCTCGTCGCCCGCACCCGCTCCTTCATCCGGGAGTCCGTGCTCCCCCTCGACGACGCCCACGACGGCAACATCGCCGCGGCGGGCGCCGACGCCGTACGGGTCGCGCTCCAGTCCGCCGCGAGGCAGGCGGGCATCTTCGCCCCGCACGCGCCGACCGACCTGGGCGGGCTCGGCCTCGGGATGGTGGATCGCGCGCCGGTCTTCGAGGAGGCGGGCTACTCCCTCTTCGGGCCGCTGGCGCTCAACATCGCCGCCCCGGACGAGGGCAACGTGCACCTGCTGGACCACCTGGCCACGCCGGCGCAGCGGGAGCGGTACCTGGCGCCACTGGCCCGCGGCGAGCAGCGCAGCGCGTTCGCGATGACCGAGCCCGCACCCGGCGCGGGATCGGACCCGTCCGCGCTGGCCACGACCGCCACGAAGGTCGACGGCGGCTGGCTGGTCAACGGCGAGAAGCACTTCATCACCGGCGCCGACGGCGCCCACTTCTTCATCATCATGGCCCGGACCGGCGAGGACGCCACCATGCTCCTGGCCCCCGCCGACCGCGACGGCCTCAAGGTCGGGCGGCACATGAAGAGCCTGGACACCTCGATGATCGGCGGCCACTGCGAGGTCTCCTTCACCGACGCGTTCGTCCCCGACGAGGACGTGCTGGGCGAGGTCGGGCGCGGCTTCGCCGGCGCCCAGATCCGGCTCGGGCCGGCCCGGATGACGCACGTGATGCGCTGGCTGGGCGCGGCCCGCCGCGCCCACGAGGTCGCCGTCGCCCACGTCGCCGGGCGGGACGCCTTCGGTACCAAGCTCGCCGACCTCGGGATGATCCAGCAGATGGTCGCCGACAACGAGATCGACCTCGCCGCCACCCGCGCCCTGCTGATGGAGGCGTGCCGGGCCCTCGACGAGGGCGGCCGCGCCAGCAAGGAGACCTCGATCGCGAAGACCTTCGCGGGCGAGGCGCTGCACCGGATCGCCGACCGCTCGGTGCAGATGTGCGGCGGCCTGGGCACCACCCACGACCTGCCGGTGGCCAAGATCGCCCGCGAGATCCGGCCGTTCCGGATCTACGACGGCCCCTCGGAGGTGCACCGCTGGTCGCTCGCGCGCCGCGCGGTGCGGGAGATCACCCGGTGAGTGGTACGAGCGGGTCGGCCACCGACGTACTGACCCGGGCCGAGCTCGACGCCGTCGCCTCGGTCATGGCCGCCGCCCGGACGACGCCCGCCGGGCCCCTCACCAGCCGCCTGATCTCGGGCGGCAAGTCGAACCTGACCCTGCGCCTGACCGACGGCGAGCGGGTCTGGGTGATGCGCACCCCGCCGCGCGCCGGGCGCACCCCGTCGGCGCACGACGTGGTCCGCGAGTTCCGGGTGGTCGCGGCCCTGGGCCCGACCGACGTCCCGGTCCCCCCGGCCGTGGTGGCCTACCCCGACGAGGACCTGATCGGCGGCGCGTTCGCGATCTGCGAGTACGTCGACGGCAGCACCGTGCAGTCCCGCGAGCAGCTGGCCCGGCTCGGCGACGACCAGGTCGCCGCCGCGGTCACCGGGCTGTGCCGCACCCTCGCCGCGCTGCACCGCGTCGACCACGTCGCGGTCGGGCTGGAGACCTTCGGCCGCCCGGACGGGTACGCCGCCCGCCAGCTGCGCCGCTGGGGCGGCCAGTGGCAGATCGTCGGCGAGCACCAGGGCGCGGCCTCGCACGCGCTGGCCCACCGCCTGGCCGACGGCCTCGGCGAGCGGCTGCCCGAGCAGCGCGCGACCGGGATCGTGCACGGTGACTACCGCATCGACAACACGCTGCTCCGGATCGGGGGCGAGGCCGACGAGGCCGGCGAGGTCGGGGAGGTGGAGGTCGCGGCGGTCGTCGACTGGGAGCTGTCGACGATCGGCGACCCGGTCGCCGACGTGGCGATGATGTGCGTCTACCGCGACCCCGCGTTCGACCTCGTGATCGGCAGCGAGGCCGCCTGGACGAGCGACCGGCTGCCGTCGGTCGAGGCGCTCGCCGCGGCGTACGAGTCGGAGGGCGGGGTCGGCCTCCACGACTTCGACCGCCACCTGGCGCTGGGCTACTTCAAGCTGGCCGTGATCGCGGCCGGCATCGACCACCGCTACCGGGCCGGCGCCACCCACGGGGAGGGGTTCGACACCGCGGGGGACGCCGTGGCGCCGCTGCTCGAGGCGGGGTTGGCGCAGCTGCGCTGACGTCGGGCGTGCGTCGTACCGGGCGCCTCATGCGCCACACCGGACAGGCAGTTCAGTTGCTTGACGGGCGCTGCAACGCCTGTCAAGCGGCGGAATCACCGGCCGACCGGTGATTCACGCACCAACCGCCCGCACCGTCCCCAACGCAAAATCCCGGTACCGCTCGGACATCTCCTCGGGGCTCAGCTCCCCACCGGGCCGGTACCAGGAGGAGACCATCGACCCCATGTTCAGGATCGCTCGGGCGGCCTCGCGCGGGTAGGCGGTGGCGAACTCGCCGGACTCGACGCCGGCGGTGACGATGCTGCGGAACAGCGCCTCCTGCTCGTCCCGCAGCCCGACCACGGTGTCCCGGCCGGGCCCCTCGAGGCTGCGGATCTCGGAGGCGCCGATCAGCGCCTCGGACTGCCGCTCGGTGTGGAACAGCACCCACGCGTCGACGACGGCCTCCAGCCGGGCGCGGGCGGTGCGGTCGGCGGCCTCGTCGGCGGCGACGGTGACCGACAGCAGGTCGGTCAGGGTGCCGGCCATGATGTGCACGAGCACCTCCTGCTTGGAGGCGAAGTGGTGGTAGATGCTGGCCACGGTGACGCCGGCGCCGGAGGCGATGTCCCGCATCGAGGTGCCGTGGTAGCCCCGCTCGGTGAAGTTGCGGACCGCCGAGCTGACCAGCGGGCCTCGCCCGCTGCGGACCTGCTTGCCCTGCGCCACCCGTTGCGTCACCTCGTGCGCCACCCGTCCTCCTGAGTCACCCCGCCGACCGGATCCGACCACCGATCCGGCCCGGGTCAGTGTCCCAGACAACCACGGTGTGACGGAGCGCACACGCGAAACCGGTGCCGGCGGAGCCCCCACACGGATGCCCCGCCAACACCGGTCGCCCCGGGCCCGGGCTCGGCCCCGGCCCCAGGCTCAGTCCCCCAGGCGACCCCCGGTGGCGGCGTCGAAGATGTGCAGCTCGTCGGGGTCGGCGACCAGCCGGACCTCCTGTCCGGCCCGCAGGTCCGGGCGTCCCTCGAGGCGCACGACCACGTGCGGCACCTCCCCGTCCGCGGCCGGGTGGCTGCCGTCGACGAGGGCGCCCGCGTGGCCCGAGGGGGCGGCGTACAGGTAGCCGTCCGCGCCGAGCTCCTCGAGCACCAGCACGGTGACGGGGTAGCCGTCCTCACCGTCGCCGGCGATCCGCCACGCCTCGGGGCGCACGCCGAGGATCAGCTCGCCGGAGGAGGCCGCGGCGACGTCGCGCGGGATCGGGAACTTGAAGCCGTCGACGAGCGCGACGCCGTCGCCGGCGGTGGTCGCGCTGAGCAGGTTCATCGCCGGCGAGCCGATGAAGCCGGCCACGAAGGCGTTCGCCGGCCGGTCGTAGAGGGCCAGCGGCGTGTCGACCTGCTGCAGCTCGCCGTCCTTCATCACCGCGACCCGGTCGCCCATCGTCATCGCCTCGATCTGGTCGTGGGTGACGTAGAGCGTGGTCACGCCGAGCCGGCGCTGGAGAGCGGCGATCTGGGTGCGGGTGGAGACGCGCAGCTTGGCGTCGAGGTTGGAGAGCGGCTCGTCCATCAGGAAGACCTGGGGCTGGCGCACGATCGCGCGCCCCATCGCGACCCGCTGCCGCTGGCCGCCCGAGAGCGCCTTGGGCTTGCGGTCGAGCACGGCTCCGAGGTCGAGCAGCTTGGCCGCCTCCTCGACGCGCAGGCGGCGCTCGGCCTTGGACACCCCGGCGACCTTCAGCGCGAAGGCCATGTTGTCGGCCACCGACAGGTGGGGGTAGAGCGCGTAGTTCTGGAAGACCATCGCGATGTCGCGATCCTTCGGGGCGACCCCGGTGACGTCCTGGTCGCCGATGTAGACCGCGCCGTCGGTGACGTCCTCCAGCCCGGCGAGCATCCGCAGCGCCGTCGACTTGCCGCAGCCCGACGGGCCGACCAGGACCACGAACTCGCCGTCGGCGACGTCCAGGTCGAACCCGCTGACGGCCGCGCGATCGGCGCCGGGATAGACGTGCGAGGCGTTCTCGTACCGCACCTGCGCCATGGACCAATCCCTTCCGGGGGTGAGGACGGCGCCGGTCGGTCGCCGTGATGGTCATCACCGTACGACGCCTTGGGCGCCCCGTCTAGTGGAAGCGCTCCCATGTGTTCCACAAGTCCTTTCAGGCCGGGCCAAGCGGCCTATTGACGCCCGTTGTGACGCATGTCATGGTGACAGCACCTCAAATAGTGGAAGCGCTCTCACGGATCCGCCCGAGATGGTTCCATCGAGGCGCCAGTCCATCGTCGTACTCGCAGTCAGGAGTTCATCCCGTGCGCACCACCACCCAACGGGCCCTCTCAGGACCCACCCGCCCCGGCACCCGCCGGCGCAACCGCTTCCTCGCGGCCGCCGCCGTCACCTCCCTCGTCCTGGGCGTGACCAGCGCCTGCGGCGGCAGCGACGACCCGACCGAGTCCGCCGAGCAGGAGTCGCTCGGCGAGGGCGAGGTCCTCACCATCACCACCTTCGGCGAGTTCGGCTACGACGAGCTGATCGATGAGTGGAACGCCGCCAACCCGGACGTCCAGGTCGAGCAGACCAAGATCTCCCAGTGGGACGACTGGAAGGCCGAGATGAACACCAATCTCCAGGCCAACTCCGGGATGCCCGACATCGCCGCGATCGAGGGCGACTTCATGCCCGCGCTGATCGCCGCACCGGACCGCTGGGTCGACCTCTCCTCCGACGACCTCGACGGCCGCTGGCTGGAGTTCAAGGTCGACGGCGCGACCACCTCCGACGGCGAGCTGCTCGGCTACGCGACCGACGCCGGCCCCGAGGCGATCTGCTACCGCGCCGACCTGCTCGAGAAGGCCGGCCTGCCCTCGGACCGCGAGGAGGTCGCCGCCGCGCTCGGCACCTGGGACGACTACTACGCCATGGGCGACGAGTTCGTGAAGAAGATGCCCGGCACCGCCTGGTACGACGCCTCCGGCTCGATCGCGCAGGCGATGCTGAACCAGGTCGAGTACCCGTTCCAGACCGAGGACGACACCGTCGACGTCGAGAACCCCGAGCTCGAGGCCGTCTACGAGACCGTCACCAGCAACGTGAACACCCTCTCCACCAAGGCCGCCCAGTGGAGCGACGACTGGAGCGCCGGGTTCAAGAAGGACGGCTTCGCGACCATGCCGTGCCCCGGCTGGATGCGCAGCGTGATCAAGGACAACACCGGTGACCCCGCCCCGAAGGGCGCGGTCTGGGACGTCGCCGACGTGTTCCCGGGCGGCGGCGGCAACTGGGGCGGGTCCTACCTGTCCGTGCCGAAGTCCTCGACCCACCAGGACGAGGCCATGGAGGTCGCGGCCTGGCTGACCGCCCCGGAGCAGCAGCTGAAGATCTTCGAGGGCTACGGCAACTTCCCCTCGGCGATCGAGGCGCTGGAGGACCCGGGCCTGCTGTCGTCGACCGACGAGTACTTCAACGACGCGCCGGTCGGTGAGATCTTCTCCAGCCGCGCCTCGGCGATCGAGGTCCAGCCCTACAAGGGCCCGCTGTACTCCGACATCCTCCAGAAGTTCCAGGACGCCATCAACCGCGTCGACCAGGGCACCGACCCGCAGAAGTCGTGGGACACCTTCCTGTCCGACGTCCAGGCTCTCCAGTGAGGACTGACCCCCACCCATGAGCACCTCATCCGACCGGCCCGCCGGGGACGTCGCCACCGCGACCGACCCGGCGGGCGGGTCGCCCGCTCCCCACGGCGCCGGTCGGCGTACCTCCGGATCGGACGACCCCGACCGGCGCCGTCTGGTACGCCGTCAGCGCCGGTCCCGCTGGGACCTCAAGCTGAGCCCGTACCTCTACATCTCGCCCTTCTTCCTGCTCTTCGCACTGGTCGGGCTCTACCCGCTGCTCTACACCGCGTACCTGTCGTTCTTCGACTGGAACCGGGCGTACTACATCCGGGGCGACTTCATCGGCCTGGACAACTACAAGTTCGTGCTCACCGACCCGACGTTCCTCAAGTCGCTGGTCAACACGTTCTCCATCTTCCTGCTCTCCTCGGTGCCTCAGATCCTGCTGGCCCTCGCGATCGCCGCACTGCTCGACCGCAGCCTGCGCGCGGCGACCTTCTGGCGGATGAGCGTGCTGCTCCCGTTCGTGGTCGCCCCGACGGCGGCGGTGCTGATCTTCGGCAGCCTCTTCGCCGACCAGTACGGGCTGATCAACCAGTTCCTGGCGAGCATCGGCATCGACAAGATCGCCTGGCACGTGGACCGGCTGTGGAGCCACGTCGCGATCGCGAGCATGGTCAACTGGCGCTGGACCGGCTACAACGCGCTGATCCTGCTGGCCGCGATGCAGGCCGTGCCACGCGAGCTGTACGAGTCCGCCGCGCTGGACGGCGCGGGCAAGATCCGGCAGTTCGTCTCGGTCACCCTGCCGCTGATCCGGCCCACGATGATCTTCGTCATCGTCACCAGCACGATCGGCGGCCTGCAGATCTTCACGGAGCCCCGGCTGTTCGACGACACCGTCAGCCGCGAGGGCGGGCCGGACCACCAGTACATGACCTCGACCCTCTACATCTACGCCCGGGGCATCGAGGACCAGTTCTACGGCCGCGCCTCGGCGGCGGCCTGGGTGCTGTTCCTGATCATCGTCTCGATCGCGGTCCTGAACTTCGTGATCACCCGCTACCTCACGCGGAGGCACACCTCATGAGCATGCAGCTGCGAGCGGGCAACGCCGCCAAGGGCCGCGTGTCCACGAAACGCTCCGGCGACCGCCCCGGCTTCCTGGTCTACGGGCTGCTCGCGGCGTTCGTGATCGGCTCCGCGCTGCCCCTGTACTGGTCGTTCGTGATCGGCTCCCACACCAAGGGCCAGGCCAACGACTTCCCGCCGCCGTTCCTGCCGGGCGGGCACTTCCTCGAGAACGCGCGCCGGGTGCTCAACACGGTCGACTTCTGGCAGGCGATGCTCAACTCGGTCATCGTCTCCACCGCCTGCGCGGTCTCCGTGGTCTTCTTCTCCACCCTCGCCGGCTACGCGTTCGCCAAGCTGAAGTTCCGCGGCAGCAACGTACTGATGGCGTTCGTCGTGATGACGATGGCGGTGCCGACCCAGCTCGCGATGGTGCCCCTGTTCATCCTGATGCGCGACTACGGGCTGCTGGACACGCTGGTCGCCGTCGCGCTGCCGACGATGGTCACCGCGTTCGGCGTCTTCTTCATGCGCCAGTTCCTGGTCGACGCCGTCCCCGACGAGCTGATCGAGGCCGCCCGGATGGACGGCTGCACCATGATCCGCACGTTCTGGACGGTCGCCATGCCGGCCGCCCGCCCCGCGGCAGCGATCCTGTTCCTCTTCACCTTCATGATGGTGTGGACCGACTACATGTGGCCGCTCGTGGCGCTGCAGAAGACCGAGACCCTGCAGATCGCCCTGGACCGGCTGGCGCTGACCGGCCAGGGGCAGACCACCGACTACGCGCTCGTCCTCTGCGGAGCCGGGATGTCGACCATCCCGCTGCTGCTGCTGTTCATCTTCGCCGGACGCCAGCTGGTCTCCGGCATCATGCAAGGAGCGGTCAAGGGATGACCCCCACCTCCCCCACCTCCCCGACCACCAGCACCACCTTCCCCGCCGGCTTCGTCTGGGGCGCCGCCACCGCGTCGTACCAGATCGAGGGCGCGGCGGCCGAGGACGGCCGGACCCCCTCCATCTGGGACACGTTCTGCCGGGTCCCGGGCGCCGTGATCGACGCCGACAACGGCGACGTGGCCTGCGACCACTACCACCGCTGGCCCGAGGACGTCGCGATCATCAAGGACCTCGGGTTCGGCGCCTACCGGTTCTCGGTCGCCTGGCCGCGGGTGCGCCCCGACGGCGGGCCGGCCAACCAGCGCGGCCTGGACTTCTACTCCCGCCTCGTCGACGGCCTGCTCGAGGCCGGCATCGAGCCCTGGCTGACGCTCTACCACTGGGACCTGCCGCAGGCCCTGGAGGACGCCGGCGGCTGGCTGAACCGCGACACCACCGACCGCTTCGTCGACTACGCCCTCAGCGTGTACGACGCCCTGGGCGACCGCGTCCACCGGTGGACCACGCTCAACGAGCCGTGGTGCTCGGCGTTCCTCGGCTACACCGGCGGCCAGCACGCCCCCGGCCGGCAGGAGGGCGTGGCCGGCATCGTCGCCGCGCACCACCTGATGCTCGCCCACGGCAAGGCGGTCACCGCGCTCCGCGAGCGGCAGGCCCCCGGCCAGGAGCTCGGGATCACGCTCAACCTGACCGTGCCCGAGCCGTTCCTGGCCGGCGACCCCGACGACATCGAGGCCGCCGCCGACGTGGACACGATGTGGAACCGGATGTTCCTCGACCCGATCCTGCTCGGGAAGTACGAGGACCGGCTCTCCGAGCGCACCGCCGGGATGACCTGGCAGGGCCGCGCCTGGCAGGAGTTCGTCCAGGACGGCGACCTCGACGTGATCGCCGCGCCGCTGGACTTCCTGGGCGTGAACTACTACCACGGCGACGGCGCCTCGACCCGGGTGCACCCGCCCGAGGAGATCCTCGGCTCGGCGGCGCCGGCGCCCGAGCGGCCGACCCTGTCTCCGTACCCGGGCGGGGAGCGGATCTCGTTCCCGCGCCGCGGCCTGCCGACCACCGGCCAGGACTGGGAGGTGCAGCCCGAGGCGCTGACCCGGCTGCTCCGGCGGCTGCGCGACGAGTACCCGGTGCCGCCGATCTACATCACCGAGAACGGCGCCGCCTACCCCGACACCGAGATCGTCGACGGCGTCGTGCAGGACACCGACCGGCGGTGGTTCTTCGCCGAGCACCTGAAGGCCGTCCTGGACGCGATCGCCGACGGGGTCGACGTGCGCGGCTACTTCGCGTGGTCGCTGCTCGACAACTTCGAGTGGGCCTACGGCTACGGGCAGCGCTTCGGCATCGTCCGCGTCGACTACGAGACCCTCGAACGGACGCCGAAGCTGAGCGCGCGGTGGCTCGCCGGGGTGATCGGTGAGGGCCGCCTGACCGAGGTCGGCTAACGTGCCCAGGATGAGCAAGTCGTCGCCCGAGGACCCCGACGGCGGCCAGGCGAACGGACCGGTCAACGGATCCGTCGAGCCGCCCGGGCGCGGCGGCGGTACGCCGACGCTCGACGAGGTCGCGAGGGTCGCCGGCGTCTCGCGGGCGACCGCGTCCCGGGCGATCAACGGCGGCAACCGGGTCTCCCCGGCGGCGCAGGCCAAGGTCGACGCCGCCGTGGCCTCGCTGGGCTACATCCCGAACCCGGCCGCGCGGAGCCTGGTCACCCGGCGTACCGACTCGGTCGCCCTGGTCGTGCCCGAGCCCGACGAGCTCGTCTTCTCCGACCCGTTCTTCCTCAACACGCTGCGCTCGGTCAACCGGGTGCTGGCCACCCGGGACCTGCAGCTGGTGCTGCTGCTGGCGCAGCCGGGCGAGGAGGAGCGGCGGATGCTGCGCTACCTCGGCCGCAGCCACATCGACGGCGCGATCGTGGTCTCCCACCACCGCAGCGACCAGCTCGCCGACCACCTGCCCGCGCTCGGCCTGCCGTGCGTCTTCGTGGGCCGGCCGTGGACCAGCGCCGACCAGGTCGCCTACGTCGACACCGACAACCTCGGCGGCGGCCGGGCGGCGACCGAGCTGCTGGTCGAGCGCGGCTGCCGGCGGATCGCCAACATCGCCGGCCCCACCGACATGGCCGCCGGCTTCGACCGGCTCGCCGGGTGGCGCGCGGCGATGCGGGAGGCGGGCCTGGAGGACGACCTGGTCGAGCTCGGCGACTTCACCGAGGCCGGCGGCGCCGCCGCGGCCGCCGCGCTGCTGGAGCGGTGCCCCGACCTCGACGGGCTCGTCGTCGCCTCGGACCTGATGGCGGCCGGCGCGATGGGCGTGCTCACCGGCGCCGGGCTGCGGGTGCCCGAGGACGTGGCGGTGGTCGGGTACGACGACCTGGGCGTCGCCGCCCGCACCACCCCGCCGCTGACCACCGTCCGCAACCCGATCGGCGCGATGGCAGAGCAGGCCGCGCGGATGCTGCTGGAGCAGATCGACGACCCGCACGCCCCGCGGGGGATCCGCGTGATCTTCCCGCCGGCCGTCGTCCGTCGCGACTCCGCCTGATACCCGACGCGCGACGTATGCCTGCGGGCGGGCGAGGGAGCGAAGCGACCGAGACCGCGTGCCGAGTCGGCAGAAACTGACCGGAGGAGCGAAGCGGGGGAGGTTAGTTTCTGCCGACTCGGCGGGCGCGGCTCGTCAGTTTCTGCCGACTCGCGCCCACCGGCGGGCCCCGCCGCACGACCGGCCGCACGACTGCACGACCATGGAGCCCGTGAGAGGAGACGCGGCACCGGGGCGGGCGCTCTTCGCCACCCTCGCCGCGACCACCACGGTGACGGCCGTGGTCAGCAGCCTCGGCGCGCCCCTGGTGCCCGCGATCGCGGCCGCCTACGACGTACCGGTCGCGACCGCGCAGTGGGCGCTGACGGCGACGCTGCTCGTCGCCGCGGTGACCACCCCCGCGATCGGCCGCTGGGCGAGCGGGCGGCTGCGCCGGCCGGTCCTCGTCGGCGGCCTCGTCGTGGTCCTGGCGGGCGCGGTGCTCTCGGCGCTGTCGCTGGAGGTGGGCGGGCTCGGCATCGGCGCGCTGGTCGCCGGGCGGGCGCTGCAGGGCGTCGGCCTGGCGCTGGTGCCGCTCACGCTCGCCGTCGCCCGGGACGAGTGGTCCGGGGCGGTGCTGGTGCGCCGGCTCTCCTGGCTGTCGGTGACGGTCGTCGCGGGCGCGGGGCTGGGCTACCCGCTCACCGCGTTCACGGCGGAGCACCTCGGCGTCGCCGGCGCGTACTGGGTCGGCGCGGCGCTGGTCGCGGCCACGCTCTGGGCGGCCGTGCGGGTCCTCCCCCGCCGCGCCGCCGGTGACCCGCAGCGCGTCGACCTGGTCGGCCTGGTCCTGCTCTCCTCCGCGACCGTCAGCATGCTGCTCGTGATCAGCCGCGGCGACGTCTGGGGCTGGGACGCCCCCGCGACCCTCGCGCTCGCCGCGGCCGGGGTCGTGCTGCTGCCGTGCTGGGTGGCCTGGTCGGTCCGCCCGCGCCCGGAGGACCGCCCGCCGCTGGTCGACCTGCACCTGGCCACCCGCCCGTCGCTGCTCGGGCCGAACACGGTCACCATCTGCATCGCGACGGCGATGTACGGCCTGCTCACCCTGGTCGTGCTGCTGGTCGACGGCGACCCCGGCGGCGGCTTCGGGCTCGGCGCCGGCGTCACCGCGGCCGGCCTGGTCCTCGTGCCGTACTCCCTCCTCAGCGTCGCCGGCAGCCGCCTGGCCCGGGCGATCGCGCACCGGTACGGGGCGCACCTGCTGCTCCCGGTCGGCTCGTCCTCGTTCGCCGCCTCGATGATCCTGCTGGCGGTGTGGCACGACCACCTGTGGCAGGCGCTGGCGGCGATGGCCCTGGGCGGGCTGGGCAGCGGCTTCACCTTCTCCTCGCTGCCGATGCTGATCGTCCCCCACGTCCCGGCCGACGAGACCGGGAGCGCGCTGGGCTTCAACCAGCTGCTGCGCTACCTCGGCTTCTCGTTCGGCTCGGCGCTGAGCGTGGCGCTGCTGCACCTGTACGGCGGCACCGAGGCCGCGTTCGAGGCGGCCCTGGTCACGCTCGCCGCCCTCTGCCTGGCGGCGGCGCTGGCGGCGGTCGTCGGCACGAGGCTGCAGGAACGTGGCGCGGGTCACTAGCCTGCGGGCATGACCGACGCCGCCGTCACCGCCAGCACCGTCAGCCCCGTCAGCACCGCCCGCCAGCACGCCCTCGGCGACATCCCCCGCCGCACGGCCCAGCGGGTGCCGGACAAGCTCGCCGTCGTCGACGGCGACCAGCGCCTCACGTTCGCCGAGCTGGAGGAGTACGTCGAGCGCACCGCCGCCGCGATCGCCGCGGCCGGGCTGGGCAAGGGCGACCGGCTGGCCCTGCTGAGCCACAACTGCTGGCAGTTCGCGGTGCTGGACTTCGCCGCGGCCCGGGCCGGCGTGGTGCTGGTGCCGATCAACTTCATGCTCGGCGCCCACGAGATCGCGTTCATCCTCGACCACTCCGGCGCGTCCGGCTTCGTCGTCGAGGACGGGCTGGTGCCGACCGCCGAGGCGGCGCTCGCGGCGGCCGAGCACCACGGGCGGGTCCACGCGCGGCGGGTGATCACGTTCCCCGGCGCGGAGAACCCGACCTCGGAGGGCTGGGACGACCTCACCGGGTGGCTCGAGCACGACCTGACGCGGGACGGCGGGCCCGTCGACGTACCGATGGCGGACGACGACCCCGTCCGGATGATGTTCACCTCGGGCACGGAGTCGCGGCCGAAGGGCGCGCTGCTGAGCAGCCGGGCGCTGATGTGGCAGTACGTCTCGTGCGTCATCGACGGCGAGATGGCCGCCGACGACGTCGAGCTGCACACACTGCCGCTCTACCACTGCGCGCAGCTGGACTGCTTCCTCGGCGTCGACGTCTACGTGGGCGCGACCAGCATCATCCTGCCCGGCCCCGACCCGGCGACCGTGCTGCGGGCGATCGCGGAGCACGGCGTGACGAAGTACTTCGCGCCGCCGACGGTGTGGATCGGCCTGCTGCGCCACCCCGACCTCGACACCACCGACCTGTCGAGCCTGCGCAAGGGCTACTACGGCGCGTCGCCGATGCCGGTGGAGGTGCTGCACGAGCTGCAGGAGCGCCTGCCCGACGTGCGGTTCTGGAACTTCTACGGGCAGACCGAGATGGCGCCGCTGGCCACGATCCTCGGGCCCGACGAGCAGGTCGAGTACGCCGGCTCCGCGGGCCGCGCCTCGATCAACGTGGAGACCCGGATCGTCGACGACCGCGACGAGCCGGTGCCGACGGGGACGGTGGGCGAGATCGTGCACCGCAGCCCCCACGCGACGCTGGGCTACTACCGCGACGAGGCGAAGACCGCGGAGGCGTTCCGCAACGGCTGGTTCCACTCCGGCGACCTCGGCTACGTCGACGACACCGGCCACCTCTACGTGGTGGACCGCAAGAAGGACATGATCAAGACCGGCGGCGAGAACGTGGCCAGCCGCGAGGTCGAGGAGGCGATCTACACGCATCCCGGCGTCGCGGAGGTCGCGGTCTTCGGGGTCAGCCACCCGCGGTGGGTGGAGGCGGTGGCCGCCGTGGTGGTGCCGAAGGAGGGCGCGTCGCTGACGTCGTCCGACGTGCTCGCGCACGCCCGGGAGGTGCTGGCGCACTACAAGGCACCCAAGTACGTCGTCATCGCCGAGGCGCTGCCGAAGAACCCGAGCGGCAAGATCCTCAAGCGGCAGCTGCGCGACGCCCACGCGGACCTGGCGGCCGGGGACTGAGGCGGTGCTTCTCGACCTCCAGCTCGCCGCCCGCCCCGACGAGGCGCGGCGCCGCGCGCGGGAGCTGACGGAGGCGGGCGCCGCCGGGCTCTTCACCTTCGAGGGCCCGCACGACGTCTTCCTGCCGCTCGCCGCGGTGGCGGGCGTGGTCGACGCGGACCTGATGACCAACGTGGCGATCGCGATGCCGCGCAGCCCGATGCACCTGGCGCACGCCGCCTGGGACCTGCAGCTGATGTCGAAGGGCAGGTTCCGGCTGGGGCTGGGCTCGCAGATCAAGGTCCACATCGAGAAGCGGTACGGCGCGCGGTGGTCCTCGCCGGCGGCACGGATGCGCGAGATCGTCGGCGCGACCAAGGCGATCCTGTCGTCGTGGGAGACCGGCGAGCGGCTGGAGTTCCGCGGCGAGCACACCACCCACACGCTGATGCCGCCGACGTTCGTGCCGGGCCCCAACCCCTACGGCCCGCCGCCGGTGCTGCTCGGCGCGCTGGGCCCGCTGATGACCAGGACGGCGGCCGAGGTCGCCGACGGGCTGCTCGTGATGCCGTTCCACTCCGCCCGCCACTTCCGGGAGCGGACGCTGCCGGCCTACCGCTCGGGGCTGGAGCTGTCGGGGCGGTCGGCGTCGGAGTGCGCGATCCTGCCGGCCGCCATCACGGCGATGTACCGCACCGAGGCGGAGCGCTCCGCGGCGGTCGCGGGGGTGCGCGGGCTGATCGCGTTCTACGCCTCCACCCCGGCGTACCGGCCCGTGCTGGAGGTGGAGGGCTGGGCCGAGGTGCAGCCCGAGCTCAACCGGCTCTCCAAGGCCGGCGACCTCGCGTCGATGTTCGCGCTGGTCAGCGACGAGATGGTGGCCACGATCGGGGTCGTCGGGACGCCCGAGGAGTGCGCGGCCGAGATCGGCCGGCGCTTCGGGGACGTGGCCGAGCGGGTCTGCTGCTACTTCCCCGGGTACGAGCCGCCGGCCGAGCAGGTGGCGGCGCTGTCGGCGGCACTCGCCCGGGTCGGCAGCGGCTGACCCGTGGCCGGCCGGTTGGGCGTCGTCACATCCAAATTGGCCCCTTTTCACGCGATTCTGGGGCCAATCGGGTTGTGACGACGCACGAACGGCAGCCAGCAGGCAGCTCAGTCAGCCTTGCGGAACAGCCCCCACACGAACGTCACCACGATCGCACCGAGGAACGACCCGATCAGCCCGGTCGGGTGGAGGTCCAGCCCGTGGCCGAACAGCAGGCTGAGCAGCAGGCCGCCGACGAACGACCCGATCAGGCCCGCCACGATCGCGGTGGTCCAGTCGATGTTGCTCCAGGAACGGCCGAGGACCAGCTGGGCGAGGCCGCCGGCGACCATGCCCAGCAGGATGATGGCGAGGATCAGCATGGCTCGACCCTAGTGGGGTCCGCCTCGCCGCCGGCGCTCAGTCCCAGAGCGTGTGCTCCGGCAGGGCCGCCCGGATCCGCCGATCACGGGTGGCGAGCAGCGCTCCCGCCGCGACCGCCTGGGCGGCGATGACGCGGTCGAACACGTCCCGGGTCCACGCGAACGATTGAGCGACCGCAGTCACCTCGACGAATGGGGTCGGGTCCTCCGCAACACCGATCCGCCCGAGGAGGCCGCCCAACACCTGATCGGCACCCTGCCCGATGCGCCCGATCTCGTTCAGGTAGGCGAGCTCGAGGCGCACCATCGGCGATACCGCGAGCTCCTCCTCGTCGTCGAGCCGCTGCTGCAGCGAACGCGGCAGCCGACCGAGGTCGGCGTCCCAGAGCCAGAGTGCGACGTGGGTGTCGAGATGGATCACGGATTGAGCGCTCGGTCCGGGTCCCACCCGATGACATCCGACCAGTCCATCTCCACGAGGTCGTCGGGGTCACCGATGATCAGACCCGGCTGGGGCGTGAGCCTCGACAGCTTGCCCTTCGGCACGTCCGGCACCAGCCGCAGGCGCCGCCCCTTCCGCTCGATCTCGAGCGGCTCGCCGGTCTCCAGGACGCGGTCGATCAGCCGATAGATGTCGGCGCGCAGCTGCGACGGGGTGACGGCCTCGGACATGCCTCAACGGTACGGCGTACGTCCGACACCCTCAAGGCGTACGTACGCCCTCCAGAACTGGGGGGATCAGCCGCCGAACGCCGGCTTCTCCTTCGCCAGGAACGCCCGCACGCCCTCGGCGAAGTCGGGGCCGCCGTAGACCTCGCGCAGCAGGTCCTCCTCGCCCGGCATCGACCCCTCCAGCTCCCGCGCCCGGGACTGCAGCTGGCGCTTGGTGGTCTCGATCGTCACCGGCGAGGCCTGCAGGATCCCGTGGGCGAGCGCGGCGACCTCGGCCTCGAGCGCCTCGACGTCCGGCACCTCCGCGAGCAGCGCGCCGGCGGCGTACGCCCGGTCGGCGGAGACCAGCCGGGAGGCGAGCAGCATCTCCCGGGTCAGCGACTCCCCGAAGATCGCCTGGCACCGGTAGAGGACGGTGCCGGAGAGGGCGTTGCCGAGGGTCCGCGCGATCGGATACCCGAACCGCGACCCCACCGTCGCCACCCGCAGGTCGCAGTGGGTCGCGACCGCGAGCCCGCCGCCGACGCAGACGCCGTCGACCGCGGCGATGGTCACCTGCGGCAGGGACCAGAGCCGGTCGAACATCTCGCGGATCCAGTTCTCGTAGTCGACCGCGTCGGCCTCGAGGAAGTCGGAGATCTCGTTGCCGGCGGCGAACGCCTGGCCGCCCGCGCCGCGCAGCACCACCACCCGCACCGAGCGGTCGGCGGCGACCGCGCCCCACAGGTCGCGCATCTGCTGGTACATCGCGGTGGTGAAGGCGTTGCGGCGCTTCGGCCGGTTGAACGTCACCTCCAGCACCCCCGGCCCGATCCGGTCGCGGTGGATCAGCAGGTCCTCGGCAGGGGCATCGGAGGGGGTGTCGGCACTCACCCGCCAGAGGGTACGGCGCGAGCCGGGGGCCTTGCGCCCCGGTTCACGATGAATACCGTGGTCCCCGGCGGGCACCGAGGCCCGCCCGTCCCAGGAGGAACGGGTCATGGCGGACATCATCGTGGTCGGCGTCGACGGCAACGCGCGCGCGGATCGAGCGGCGGACACGGCGGCGAGGCTGGCGGTCGCGACGGGCGCCGCGGTGCACGTGGTCTGCGCCTACGTGCGCGACCAACCATCGGAGGTGGACGTCGGCGAGCGGGTGCTCGAGAGCTCCGTCGCCGACGAGAGCGCCTACATCGCCGAGCGTACGGCGGAGCGGCTGGCCGAGGTGGTCCCGTCGGTGACCAGCGCGGTGGTCCAGGCCCGGCCGGCGGACGCGCTGCTGCAGGAGGCCGAGCGGCTGGACGCCTCGCTGATCGTGGTCGGCAACCGGCGGATGCAGGGGATGGCGCGCGTGCTGGGCAGCGTCCCGGCGGGGGTCGCGCACCACGCGAACTGCGACGTCTACATCGTCAACACGGCCTGACCCCACCCACGGGGAAGGGGGCCGGTCAGGCGAGGTAGATCAGCGCCACGCCGGCCATGCCGATCAGCCAGCTGGCGAAGCTGCCGATCAGGAAGTACTCGGTCACGTCGCTCGGCCCCTCCTTCGCCCCGGCCTGGAGCTCGGGGAAGCGGAGCAGGCCCTTGGCGGCGACCACGATCGCGGCGGCGGTGACCTCGCCGATGTGGCCGAGGCCGACGATGAAGATCCGCTCCATCGGGCCGAGCAGCCGCCCGCCGCGGAGCTTCTTCTCGTTCGTCACCGCCGGCACGCCGACCGCGTCGAGCACCAGCCGCACGATCAGGTTGCCGGTGGCCAGCTGGAGCAGCACGGCCCCGGCGGAGGCGGTGACGTCGGACGTCGGCCAGTGGTAGAAGACCGTCGCGCGCATCCCCTCCGGCCAGTCCACCCAGTCCTGCACGGCGTCGGCGAGCAGCAGCGAGGCGACCACGCCCAGCGCGAGCCCGGAGAACGCCGCGGTCCGCCACCGGCGCGTGTGCGCCCGGCCGACGGTCAGCGCGGCCGAGGAGGCGACGACCCACAGCGCGAAGCCGGCGTACAGGCCGGCAAAGAGCACGACCGCGGCCAGCACGGACTCCGCGGCCCAGGCCACGAAGACGACCAGCAGCGCGGCGCCGGCGGCCAGGATCGCGGCCAGCCGCCGCCGGGAGACGGCGTCGCGGTCGGCGCGCAGCAGGTCGCAGGCGCCGACGACGGTGAGGAACGCGCCGAGTGCCATCAGGCCCATCCGGCCCTCCTCTCCCCGCGCCCGCCCGTCCCTGTCGGGCCGGCGCTACCCGTCGGCCGGGCGCTCGGTCAGCGACCGGTCGGCGCCGTCGCCCGCTGCCCAGCGGGCCACACAGTAGGCCACGCCGAACGGGGCGTCCCGATAACAGATCTCACCGGGGCCCGACACAACCTCGGGCAGCACCCGCATCGCCTCCACGTCGGCCCACAGCTCGGCCGCGAGCGAGGCGTCGACGCCCGTGAAGTCGAGCGACGCCAGCGCGGCCCGGACGGCGTCGTCGAACGACTCGGCGCGCTCGTCGAGGTGGCCGGGCGCCTTCTCGGTGCGCGTGGCCGAGCCGTTGCCGATCACCAGCACGCCCGTCGCGCCCTGGGCCGGGTCGTGTGCCTGAGACCCCGGCATAGCGGGGTCTGGGGCACACGACCCCGCCCCGGCCCCTGCCACGACAGCCGCCCCGACCGCCGCCACCAGCGCCTCGCCGACCCGCCGGCCGGAGCCGCCGGTCGCCTCGGAGGCCACCACCAGCACCCGCGGCCCCAGCCCGCCGACCGCCGACAGCGCGGCGGCGCGCAGCTCGGCCACCGGGTCCTCGATCGAGGCGTACTCCGGCAGCAGCGCCAGCACCCCCGGCACCAGCGCCACCGGCACACCCACCGGCAACCCCACGGCAGAACCCGCGCTCACTGGATCCCCCGGATCGCCCGCAGCGGCGCCCGCCGCCCGGCGATGGAGGCGACCATGTCGACGGTCTCCCGGGTCTCCACCACCTGGTGCACCCGGTAGACCCGCGCTCCGGCGAGCGCGCAGACCGACGTCGCGGCGAGCGTGCCGGTCAGCCGCTGCCCGACCGGCAGGCCCAGCGACTCCCCGACGAAGTCCTTGTTGGAGAGCGAGACCAGCACCGGCCACCCGGTCTCCACCATCTCCCCCAGCCGGCGGGTGACCTCCAGGGAGTGGAAGGTGTTCTTGCCGAAGTCGTGGGCGGGGTCGATCAGGATCGACTCGCGCGCCACCCCGGCGGCCAGCGCCCGCTCGGCGTAGCCGACGGTGTCGCGCAGCACCGAGGCCATCACGTCGTCGTACTCGACCCGGTAGGGCCGGGTCCGGGGCGTGGCGCCGCCGGTGTGGGTGCACACGATCCCGACGTCGTACGACGCCGCGACGTCGACGAGCTCGGGGTCGGCGCCGCCCCAGGCGTCGTTGAGCAGGTCGGCCCCGGCCTCGCAGACCGCGGCGCCGACCTCGGCCCGCCAGGTGTCGACGGAGATGACGACCTCCGGGAAGTGCTCGCGGACGCGGGCGACGAAGTCGACGACCCGGGCCTTCTCCTCGGCCGGGCCGATCTCGACGCCGGGCGCGGCCTTGATGCCGCCGATGTCGACGATCTCGGCGCCCTGGGCGACCACCTCGGCCACGCGGGCGAAGGCCGCGTCCTCGGCCCAGGTGGCGCCCTGGTCGAAGAAGGAGTCGGGGGTCCGGTTGACGATCGCCATCATCAGGCTGGCGTCGTCCCCGAACCGGTGGCGGCCGAACCGCATCTCGCTCACAGGTACTCCTCCGCGGGTGGTCGCTCGTCGATCGCGACGGCCCGGTCGACCGGGTGCGGGCCGCCGTCGGCCACGAACTGTCGCAGCAGCACGTCCGCCGCCCCCGCACCGGCCCCTGCGCCGACACCCGCCCCGACCCCCGCGCGCCGCAGCGCCGCCGCCAGGATCTGGGTGGCCATGCCGCCGAGGTCGCGCAGCGCCTGGTGCTGGTGGGCGCGTACGCCGAGGTCCACCTGCGCCAGCGCCTCGGGGCCGAGCAGCGCGACGGTGTCGACGAGCGCGGCCAGCTCCACGGCGTACCCGGTCGGGACCGCCAGCCGGGCGAGGACCGACCGCCGCACGGCCCACTCCCCGGCCAGCGGCTGGACGAGCCCGGCGAGCTCGGGGAAGAGCAGCGCGATGAGGGGGCGGGCGACGAGCTCGGTGACCCGGCCGCCCTCCAGCGGCCCGTCCAGCCCGGGGCGCTCGTAGAAGCCCTTGACCAGGGCGACGGGCGAGTCGGGCTCGAGCAGCGGGCCGAGCAGGCCGGGCACGAAGTGGGTGTCCCAGTCGACGAGGTCGGCGTCCATGAAGACGATCAGCTCGCCGGTGGTGACGAAGAGCGACTTCCACATCGCCTCGCCCTTGCCGGGGCGGGCGCCGAGGTCGGGGCGGATCTCGGCGGCGCGGTGCACGCGCGCGCCGGCCGCCTCGGCGACCGAGTACGTGGCGTCGGTGGAGTCGCTGTCGATGACCACGATCTCGTCGAGCAGGTCGACGGTCTCCATCAGCGCCTCGCGGACGCGCCCGACCACGGACCCGACGGTGGCGGCCTCGTTGCGGGCGGGTACGACGAGGCTGACCCGCCGCTCGCCCTTGGCCGCGCGCAGCTCCTCGATGGTCCAGTCGTCCCAGTGGGCTGTGCGGACGACGGACATGCCGCGACCCTACCGGCGCGCCCCACCTACCGAGATCTGGGTAGTTGTCGCGGCGACGACCGCTGGGGAAAGGTAAAGAAACCCGAAACCCGGGACTTTCGTCCCGACCTTCACTTGCATGCATGGTGTGTGACCGTCGTCACAAGCCAAGGCGGGGATCGGGCCCTGGCGGGTGCTCCGGCGGTATCGAACGCGGCGCTGTCCCTCCGCGTACGTGCCTGCCACGACGGCTGTCGCGCGGCCGCACGGCGCCCGCCGGGCGGCCCAGTCAGCACGCCACAAGGAAGTGAGTCGAGCAGCATGCGCAAGCACACGAAGGTCATCGGGTTCATCGGGACCCTGGGGCTCACCGCGGCCCTCATCGGCGCCGCGGTCGAGGGCACCGGTGCGTACTTCCAGGACAGCACCGCCGACGCCACCATCTCCGGCACGATGGGGTCGATCCAGATCGAGGGACAGGGCGACCTCAACCCGGTCTTCCAGGACATCCTCCCCGGCGAGACCAGGGACGCGACGATCCAGTACTCCAACACCGGGGACAACGCCCAGGACGTCTGGATCCACTTCGACCCGGACGACCTCGGCGACGGCCTCGCCAGCACCGACACCCGCAAGGTCAACGACGGCGGCCGCTACGTCGAGATCGTCATCAAGGGCAACGGCGGCACCACCGTCTTCGCCTCCGACAACCTCAACGACGACTTCACGCCCGGCCACTGCACGGCGCCGGCCTCGCTGGTCCAGGACGTCAGCGGCAACGCCCACGTCTGCAACCCGCTGGTGGAGTGGATCAAGGTCGCCGACGGCCTCTCGCCCGGCCAGTGGGGTGACTTCAACTTCTCCTACAAGTCCGCCTCCAAGACCGGGAACGGCGACCAGGGCGCGCCGATCTACGGCGGCCCGCAGGGCATCGGCTACCAGCTGGTCGCCACCCAGCCGGGTGTCGCCCCGGACGCCGCGGGCGACTACGCCTGATGCGTGACGGGCGGGAGGCTCGGGCCTCCCGCCCCCACGGGGCCCACTGGATCGCGCGGGCCCTGCTGGGGGCGATGGCGGCGGCGCTGCTCGGCGCGCTCGCGGTCGGCGCGTGCGCCCACCACGAGGGCTACCGCCTGTACGCCGTCCGCACCGGCTCCATGAGCCCGGGCCTGCCCAGCGGCACCCTGCTCGTCGACGCGCCGCCGACCGGGCCGTTCGAGCGCGGCGACGTCGTCACCGTCGCGCGCGCCCAGGGGCCCGACGCCGTCGTCACCCACCGCGTCGTCGACGTCGACCGCAGCGGCGCGCTCACCATGAAGGGCGACGCCAACCGCCGGCCGGACGCCGGCACCGTCGCCCCCGGCGAGGTCGTCGGCGAGGTGATCGCGTCGGTCCCCCGCGGCGGCTACGTGCTCGTCTACCTCTCCCAGCCGACCGGCGCCGCGTCGCTGATCGGCGGCTGCCTGCTCGTCGCGCTGGCGTGGAGCCTCTTCTTCGGCGAGCCGGCTACCCCAGCCAGGCGGTGACCCCCGCCAGCAGCCCCTCCGCATACGTCCGCCGGCCCGACGCGGACGTCATCAGCGCCGCGTCGCCCGGGTCGCGCATGTTGCCGAGCTCGACCATCACGGTCGGCTTGTCGGCGAGGTTGAGCGTGCCCAGGTCGCCCCGCACGTCGATCCCGTCCACGCCCAGGTAGGTCGACACGGCCACCCCGACCCCCACCAGCCCGTCGCGCAAGGACTGCGCCAAGGCCAGCGACGGCGCCGCGATGTCGTCGGTCCACCCCGCACGCGACTCGGGGGCGATCACGTGGAAGCCGTGCGCCCCGGCGGCCAGGTTGCCGTCGCCGTGGAGGCTGAGCTCCAGGTCTGCGGCCGGCCCCGGCCCCCCGGGGTTCCCGATCCGCCCCCGCTCGTCGATGCACGGGCCCCACCGGTCGGCGCTGTTCGACGAGCGCGTCATCACGACCTGCGCGCCGGCCGACTCCAGCAGCGCCCGCAGCTCGACGGCGACCTCCCAGGTGAAGGTCGCCTCCGGGTAGCCGCCCGCCGTCGCCGTACCGGTCGTGTTGCACGCCTTGGTGAACCCCCCGGCGTCCACGGTCGCGTTGACCTCGGCGGGGAAGCGGGAGTTCCCGAGCTGGTGGCCGGGATCCAGTACGACGACGCGGCCCGCCAGCGGCAGCGCCGGCTCCGACGGGGACACCGTCGGCGACGGCGCGGGCTCCAGCGCCGCCCGCCGCTCCGGCGAGGGCGTGCGGGCGCGGGCCCGGTCACCCGACGCCGAGTCGGCAGAAACTGACAGTCCGGCCAAGCCGTCGGGCGCGTCAGTTAGTGCCGACTCGGCCACCTCGGGCGTCGGCGCCCCCGGCCCGGAGACCCACCACATGGCGCCGCCGACCACCGCCGCGACCAGCAGCATCGCGGCCAGCACGACCCCCTCGACGCGGCCGAACACGGATCAGCCGGGATCAGTCGTAGCCGAGGATCGACTTCCGCTTCTCGCCCCAGGCCAGGGCCGAGGCGATCGCGTCGTCGAGGGAGAGCTCGGTCTTCCAGCCGAGCAGCTCGTAGGCCTTGTCGGCGTTGGCGAAGGCGCCGACGGCGTCGCCGGGACGCGAGGGCGCCTCGCGGACCGGCACCGGGCGGCCGACGACCCGCTCGACCGCGGCGAGCAGCTCGCGGACGGTGACGCCGTCGCCGCCGCCGATGTTGATCACCGTCGACGGCGTGCCGACCGCCTCCAGCACCGAGTCGAACTTCTCGATCGCCCGCACGTGGGCCTTGGCCAGGTCCCAGGCGTGGATGTAGTCGCGGATGCCGGTGCCGTCGCGGGTCGGCAGGTCGGTGCCGGTGATGGTGAAGACGTCGCGCTGGCCGAGCGCGGTCTGCGCCATCAGCGGGACCACGTGGGTGGCGTCCTTGAGGTGGTAGCCGGTCTCCAGGTCCGGGTCGGCCCCGATCGGGTTGAAGTAGCGCAGGATCACGGCGCGCAGGTCGGTGGCCAGTGCCATGTCCTCCAGCACCTGCTCCATCATCCGCTTGGTGCGCGCGTACGGGGAGCTGGTGGAGAGCCCGTCGTCCTCGCGGACCTCGAAGTCGTCCTTGAGCGCGTAGAGCGACGCGGTGGAGGAGAAGAGGATCCGCGGCTTGCCGAGCGCGACCAGCTCGTCGAAGAGCTCGAGCGACTTGGCGACGTTGTCGCGGTAGTACTCGTACGGCAGCTCCACCGACTCCGGTACGACGATCCGCGCCGCCATGTGGATGGTGGCCTCGATGTCGGGGTGCTCGGCCGCGACCTTGCGGACCAGGTTCCGGTCGGCGATGTCGCCCTCGTAGAAGATCCGGTCGCCGACGTACTGGCGGGGGCCGACGAGCAGGGAGTCGAGCACGACCGGGGTGTGCCCGGCCTCCTCCAGCGCCTTGCAGGTGATCGAGCCGAGGTAGCCGGCGCCGCCGGTCACGAGAACCTTCATGACCCCGGACCCTAACCCGCCACCACCCCGCCCCACCGGCCTGGACCACTTGTTAGTTGCCGTGACCAATAGTGATGAACCCTGAATCGTATAAAGCGCGCGCGGACGACCCCGGTCAACACACTCCCGTCCGTATCCCGCCGCACGCCAGTGCCGTCGTTCCATGCGGGATCAGTGTCGTCCGACAGGATTCTGGGGGAATCTGCCGTGACTGTGTTGTCCGAGCGCGCGCGCATGGGGACGCGCGCCCACCACCACCTGCGTCCGGTGCGCTTCATGCCGGCCGCGGCGCTGGTCACCGACGTGCTGGTGATCGCGTCGGCCGCGGGGCTCGCGGATCTCTTCCGGGAACGGTTGGAGATCTTTCCGAACCCCTACACGAGCCAGTCCGAGCTGGGCGTCGCCGCGGTGTTCATCGCGGTCGGCTGGATCGCGATGATCGGCCTGGCGGACGGCTACGACCGGATCGTGTTCGGAAGCGGTTCCGACGAGTACAAGCGGGTCCTCCGCGCCTCGTTCATCACCGCCGCGGCAGCGGGGATCACCTGTTACCTGCTCAAGTTCCCGCTGTCGCGCGGCTACTTCCTGCTGGCGTTCGCGATCGGCATCCCGGCGCTGCTGCTGGGCCGGGCGGCGCTGCGCCAGGGCCTGCACTCGGCCCGCCGGCGCCACCACCTGCAGGTGCGGGTGGTGATGTGCGGCAGCCCGCAGCAGGTCGACGAGATCGGCGCCGTGCTCCGCGACCGCCCCTGGCTGGGCTACTCCGTGGTCGGCGCCGCGGTCCCCGAGGACGCGGCCGACCGCAGCCCGGAGACACCGGGCGGCGTACCGGTCCTCGGCGACGCCGGCGACGTCGCCGACCTAGCCCTCGCGGCCGAGGCGGACCTGATCTTCGTGACGGGCGGCTGCACCACGGGCCGCGAACTGCGCGAGCTGATCTGGGAGCTCGAGGGCGAGGGCGTCGGCGTCGTCGTCGCCCCCAGCCTCACCGACATCGCCCAGGAGCGGGTCTCGGTGCACCCGATCGACGGGCTGCCGCTGATCCACGTCAGCCACCCCACCTGGGCCGACGCGTCGAGGTGGGGCAAGCGCAGCTTCGACATCGTCGGCTCGCTGGCGCTGATCCTGGCGCTCGCGCCGATGTTCCTCTTCGTGGCGGCCCGGATCTGGCTCGCGGACCGGGGCCCGATCCTGTTCAGCCACAACCGCATCGGCCGGGACGGCGAGTCGTTCGGCTGCTACAAGTTCCGCACGATGGTGGTCGACGCCGACGCGATGATCGCCGACCTGCAGGAGCAGACCGGCCAGAGCGCGATGTTCTTCAAGATGAAGGACGACCCCCGGATCACCCGACCCGGCAAGTGGCTGCGCCGCTACTCCGTCGACGAGCTGCCCCAGCTGTTCAACGTGCTCAAGGGCGACATGAGCCTGGTCGGCCCCCGCCCCCAGGTGCAGGCCGAGGTCGACCTGTACGAGGACGGCATGGAGCGCCGCCTCCTGGTCCGCCCTGGCATGACCGGCCTGTGGCAGGTCTCGGGCCGCAACGACCTCAGCATCGCCGAGGCCCAGCGCCTCGACATCTTCTACGTCGACAACTGGTCGATGATGAAGGACCTCGGGATCCTCTTCCGCACCGTCGGCGCTGTCTTCGGCTCCTCCGGCGCCTACTGACGGCGACGCCCGGTCGTCACTCGTCCAGCAGGTCGAGCAGGTACCGCCCGTACCCGCTCTTGGCGAGCCCCTGGGCGATCTCCGCTAGTCGCTCATCGTCGATGAAGCCCATCCGCCAGGCGACCTCCTCCGGCGCGCCCACCTTCATCCCCTGCCGCTTCTCCAGCGCGCGGACGAAGTTGCCGGCGTCGTTGAGGTCGTCGAACGTCCCCGTGTCGAGCCAGGCCGTGCCGCGGGGCAGGATCTCCACCTGCAGGCGACCCTCCTCCAGGTACGTCCGGTTGAGGTCGGTGATCTCGAGCTCGCCACGGGCCGAGGGCTCGAGCGCCTTCGCGCGCTCGGTGACGTCGCCGCCGTAGAAGTAGAGGCCCGGGACGGCGTAGGGGCTGCGCGGCTTCTCGGGCTTCTCCTCCAGCGAGAGCGCCCGGCCGTCGTCGTCGAACTCGACGACGCCGTACGCCGTCGGGTCGGCGACCCGGTAGCCGAACACGGCGGCGCCGTCGAGGTGGTGGAACCGGGCCAGCTGGGTGCCCAGGCCCGCGCCGTAGAAGATGTTGTCGCCGAGCACGAGCCCGGCCGGCCCCCCGGCGAGGTGCGCCTCGCCGATCAGGAACGCCTGGGCGAGCCCGTCGGGCGAGGGCTGCACCGCGTAGGTGATCGAGATCCCGAACTGCGAGCCGTCCCCGAGCAGCCGGCGGAACTGGTCGGCCTCGTGCGGGGTGGTGATCACCAGGACGTCCCGGATGCCCGCCAGCATCAGCGTCGACAGCGGGTAGTAGATCATCGGCTTGTCGTAGATCGGCATCAGCTGCTTGCTGATCGCGTGGGTGATCGGGTGCAGTCGGCTTCCGGTGCCGCCGGCGAGAATGATCCCGCGCATCGGGTTTCCTCACTTCCGGGGAAAACGCAAGAGGGCGACCACTGTTGCATCCGCAGCGGCGACTTCGCGCGGATACCGTGAACGACGTGCAGCGCATCCTGGTCACCGGCGGAGCCGGCTTCATCGGCTCGAACTTCGTCCACCACGCGGTCAGCCACACCGACGCGCGGCTCACGGTGCTGGACAAGATGACCTACGCGGCCAGCCGGGACGCGCTCGCGGGCCTGCCCGAGGACCGGGTCACGGTGGTCGTCGGCGACGTCGCCGACGCCGCGACGGTCGATCCGCTGGTCGCCGCGCACGACACCGTCGTCCACTATGCGGCCGAGTCCCACAACGACAACTCGCTGTCGGACCCGTCGCCGTTCATCCGCACCAACCTGGTCGGCACCTTCACCCTCCTGGAGGCCGTGCGCCGCACGGGCTGCCGGCTACACCACGTCTCCACCGACGAGGTGTACGGCGACCTCGAGCTCGACGACCCCGAGCGCTTCACCGAGGAGACCGCCTACCGGCCGAGCAGCCCGTACTCGGCGTCCAAGGCGGGCTCGGACCACCTGGTCCGCGCCTGGGTCCGCAGCTTCGGCGTCCGCGCCACCATCTCCAACTGCTCGAACAACTACGGCCCCTGGCAGCACATCGAGAAGTTCATCCCGCGCCAGATCACCAACGTGCTGGCCGGCGGCCGGCCGAAGCTGTACGGCGCCGGCGCGAACGTCCGGGACTGGATCCACACCGAGGACCACAGCTCCGCCGTGCTGCGCATCCTCGAGGCGGGACGCATCGGCGAGACCTACCTCATCGGCGCCGACGGCGAGAGGTCAAACCTCGAGGTCGTCCGGCTGATCCTGCGGGTGCTGGGGCGCGCCGAGGACGACTTCGAGCACGTCACCGACCGCCCGGGCCACGACCTGCGCTACGCCATCGACTCCACCAAGCTGCGCAAGGAGCTCGGCTGGGAGCCGATGTTCGACGACTTCGAGGCGGGGATGGCGCGGACCGTGGAGTGGTACCGGGACCACGAGACCTGGTGGCGTCCCGCCAAGGAGGCCGTCGAGTCCGCCTACGCCGCCAAGGGACAGTGACGATGACGGGCCTGTCCGTGGAGCCGACGCCGATCCCGGGCCTGCTCGTCGTCACGCTCCCGGTCCACCGTGACGACCGGGGCTGGTTCAAGGAGAACTGGCAGCGGGAGAAGATGGTCGCCCTTGGGCTGCCGGACTTCGGCCCGGTGCAGAACAACATGTCGTTCAACGCGCGCCGCGGCGCGACGCGCGGCATCCACGCCGAGCCGTGGGACAAGTTCGTCTCGGTGGCCACGGGGCGCGTGTTCGCGGCGTGGGTCGACCTGCGCGAGGGGGCGACCTTCGGCGCGACGTTCAGCGTCGAGCTCGGCCCGGAGACCGCGGTGTTCGTGCCGCGCGGGGTCGGCAACGCCTACCAGGCCCTCGAGGACGGGACGCTCTACTCCTACCTCGTCAACGACCACTGGCGCCCCGGCCTGCCCTACACGGCGGTCCACCTCGCCGACGAGACGGCCGCGATCGCCTGGCCGATCCCGCTGGACTCCGCCGGGGTGGAGGTGTCGGAGAAGGACCGCACCAACCCACGCCTCGCCGAGGTCGAGCCGGTGCCGCCGCGACGCACGCTCGTGCTCGGCGGCCACGGCCAGCTCGGCCGCGAGCTCTCCCGCGTCTTCCCCGACGCCGAGGTGATCGACCACGCGCACCTGGACCTGACGGATCCGGACGCGCTGGCGAAATGGCCCTGGCACGGGTACGACGTCATCCTCAACGCCGCGGCCTACACCGCGGTCGACCGCGCGGAGACCCCGGAGGGTCGCCGCGACTGCTGGGCCGCCAACGCCGGCGTACCGGCGGCGCTCGCGCGGATCGCCGACCGGCACGGCATCACCCTCGTGCACTACTCGACCGACTACGTCTTCGACGGCACCGAGACGCCCGGCGGCCACACCGAGGACGACCCGATGGCGCCGCTCGGCGTCTACGGGCAGGCCAAGGCCGCCGGCGACCTCGCCGTGACCGGCGCGGACCGCCACTACGTGCTGCGCACCTCGTGGGTGATCGGCGAGGGCAACAACTTCGTCCGCACGATGCGGCGCCTCGCCGCCGATGGCGTCTCGCCGAGCGTGGTGTGCGACCAGGTCGGCCGCCTCACGTTCACCACGGAGCTGGCCCGGGCCACCCGGCACCTGCTCGCCGCGAAGGCTCCGTACGGCGTCTACAACGTGACCAATGCCGGAGATCACCAGTCGTGGGCGGACGTCGCAGCCGAGGTCTTCGAGCTCAGCGGGCGGGACGCCGCCGACGTGACCCCGGTGACGACCGAGGAGTACGAGGCGGGCAGGACGGGGATCGCCCCGCGGCCGCGCTTCAGCGTGCTGTCGCTGGACAGGATCCGTGCGACCGGCTTCGTCCCGACGGACGCGACCGAGGCGCTGAAGGCCTACCTGTCGGACGAATGACCGCTGGTTGAGGTGCGAGCGGAGCGAGCCTCGAAACCTAGCGCCGTTTCAACCCGGCCAGCGCCGGCCGCACGTCGGCCAGGTAGACCAACGCGACGATGGTCATGGCCAGGTTGATGATGGTGATCGGGATCGGCAGCAGGTGCAGCAGCACCGAGAAGCCGAGCAGCAGGCACCAGGTGGTCTTGTTGAGCTTGCCGGCGGCGTCGTAGGACTCGGCCGAGTAGATCAGCGAGTTGGCGAACGCGAAGATCTTCACCACCAGCAGGACGAAGGAGATCCCGAGGTTGATCCACGCCTCTACGGGGGCGATTGCCGGCACGAACCCATCCATGGTGCGTCGATCCTATCCGGGGAGAGTCACTGCGGCCCCCGGACGTCCGTCCGGGGGCCGCAGTTTCGGTACGTCGGCCGGTCCGAGTCGCTCAGGACTCGTCGGTCGGCGGGGTCGCCTTCTTGGCCGGCGCCTTCTTCGCGGGCGCCTTCTTGGCGGTGGTGGCCTTCTTCGCGGGCGCCTTCTTGGCGGGGGCCTTCTTGGCCGGCGCCTTCTTCAGCGTCTTGGTGGCCTGGCCCTTCTGGGCCGGGGTCGGCTCGACCTTCTTGACGGCGTCCTCGACGGTCTTCTCGGCCGTCTCGACGGCCTCCTCGACGGCCTCGACCGCGTCCTCCGCAGCCGCCGCGGCACCGCCGCGGAGCTTGATCACGATCGCCTCACCGCGCTTGGCGAGGTCGGCGTAGGTGGAGGTGGCGGTGGCGACGTTCTCGTCGTAGGCGGTCTTGACCGTCGCGACGCCCTCGTCGTAGCGGCCCTTGACGGTCGCCACGCCCTCGTCGTACCGGGTCTTCGCGGTGGTCTGCACCTTGGCCGGGAAGGCCTTGGCGTCCGCCTGGAACTCGGCGATCTTCGCCTCGGCCTTGGCGCGCGAGTCGGCGAGCGACGCGGTGGCCTTGGCCTGGAGGTCCTTCGCGGTCGGCGCCTCGAAGCCCTTCGCGGACTTCTGGACGTCGGCGACCTTGGCGGTGGCCTTGCCCTGCACGCCCATCACGTAGGCGACGACCTTCTCGACGAGCAGGTCGGCGGCGCCGACGTAGGCGTAGATCGGCTTGGCGGCGTACTCGGGCACCTCGAGGCTCGCGAGGTCCACCTTCGGCAGGTCGACCTTGGGGAGCTCCATCTTCGGCAGGTCGACCTTGGGCAGGTCGATCTTGGGCAGCTCGAACTTCGGGAGATCCAGCTTCGGCATTGTCTTCACCCTTCTGTTGGGTTCTCGGTGGGGTCTGTGGCGACCAGGTCGGAGATCCGGTCGGCGAGCTCGTCGGGCGGGGCGGGGGCGTCGCTGCCCCCGGCGTCGGTCGTTGCGGCGGGCGTTTCAGCAGCGTTGAGCGCGAGGAACGAGGCGTAGACGTCGAGCAGCGACTGCTTCTGCCGCTCGGTCAGTCCGCCGTCGCTGAGGATGGCGACCTCGACGGCACCGGCCGGCGCCTCGTCGAGGCTGATGATCCCGGCGCGGACGTAGAGCTGACCCGCGGAGATCCGCAGCGCCTTCGCCAGCTGGCCGAGCACCTCGGCGGACGGCTTGCGCAGCCCGCGCTCGATCTGGCTGAGGTAGGGGTTGGAGACGCCGGCGAGCTCGGAGAGCTGCCTCAACGAGAGTCGGCTCGCGAGCCGCTGCTCCTTGAGATACTCGCCGAGGGAGCCGACGGCCTGCCCGACCTTTCCCTTCACCATGATTCCAGTCTGCTAGCAGATGCTTGCAAGAGCAAGCATCTAGACCGGTGATCCAGTTCACATCTATGGTCGCCAAAGACGAGTGACTTGACTTTATTTGGCAAGATGCTCCCCGTGACGACCTCCCCCACGGCACAGCACTGCCCCGCGCCCCGCGAGCTGGACGACCTCGAGCTGCTCTCCAGCGGCGCCCTCGCGCCCCTGACCGGCTTCAACCGGCCGGGCAGCCCGGTCACCCTCGCGCTCCCCGAGGACCTGGAGAAGGCGCTGGCCGACGGCGGCACGGTGGAGCTCGTCGACCCCGAGGGCCTGCCGCTGGCGACCGTCGTCGACGACGGCCACGGCCTCGCGGTGACCCCGCTGACCCACGCGCAGTACGGCCCGTTCCGCCGCCTCTACCTCTCCCCCGCCCAGACCTCGGAGCGGTACGCCGGCCGCCCCCTCGTCGTGGTCACCGAGCCCCTCACCGACACCCAGCGCGACCAGCTCGCCGCCGCCGGCCCCGTGCTGGTGCTGGCGCTCGTCGGCCACGGCACCGCGTCGCTGAGCGCGGTCGGCCTGCTGCGGGCCACGCTGGTGGCCACCGCCGACCTGGACGCCGAGGTGGTCGCCGTACCGCTGGCCGCCCACGGCGACGCCGAGGGCGACGCGGCGCTGCGGGCCCAGGTGGTGGCGACGTACGCCGGCTCGTCCCGCGTCCTCGAGCTCGCCCCGGGCGGCGCGGTGCTGCCGGAGGTGGCCCCGATCGTCGCCGCCGAGCACCCGCCGAAGGACGAGCAGGGCCTCGTCCTCTTCTTCACCGGCCTGTCCGGCAGCGGCAAGTCCACGCTCGCCCAGGCGCTGATGGACCGCCTGCTGGAGCGTGGCGGCCGCTCGCTGACCAGCCTCGACGGCGACGTCGTGCGCCGCAACCTGTCGGCCGGCCTGACCTTCTCCAAGGCCGACCGGGAGACCAACATCCGCCGGATCGGCTGGGTGGCCGCCGAGATCGCCCGCCACGGCGGGGTCGCGGTGTGCAGCCCGATCGCCCCGTTCGACGAGACCCGGCAGCAGGTGCGCCAGTACGTCTCCGACGCCGGCGGTGCCTTCTTCCTGGTCCACGTCGCCACCCCGCTGGAGGAGTGCGAGCGGCGCGACCGCAAGGGCCTGTACGCCAAGGCGCGCCGCGGCGAGATCCCCGAGTTCACCGGCATCTCCTCCCCCTACGAGGAGCCCGACGACGCCGACGTCCGCGTCGACACCACCGGCCGCACCATCGACGAGGCGCTCGACGACGTGCTCGTCGCGCTGCAGGAGTCGGGCTACCTGGACCTCACCGGCGACGACCTCGCGCCCGCCGGCCGCGCCCACGGGCACGGCGGAAGCGAGCCACACGGTGGTTGAGCCCGACACCCCGCTCCGCGTCCTCTTCGTCTGCACGGCGAACATCTGCCGCTCGCCGTACCTCGAGCTGCGCGCCCGCCAGCTCGCCGCGGGCTCGGGCATCGAGTTCGCCAGCGCCGGCGTCCGCGGCCACGACCACGAGCCGGTCTCGGACACGATGGCCGCCGAGCTGCACGCGCGCGGCGCGGAGCCCAACGCGATCCGGCGCTTCCGCAGCCGGCCGCTGACCGCCGATCTCGTGGGCGCGGCCGACCTGGTGCTGACGGCGGAGGCCGCGCACCGGACCCGCGTGCTGGACGAGGCGCCCGCGGCGTTCCGCAAGGTCTTCACGGTCGGCCAGTTCGCGCAGTCCGTGAGCCGCGCCCCCGCGGACCTGTACGGCGCCGCGGTGCTCCCCTCGGTCGGCGAGCACCGCGCGACCGCCGACCCCGCCCTCGACATCGCCGATCCCTACCGGCACGGCCCGGCGGCCGCTGCCGTGGCCGCCGACGCGATCGACGCCCTGCTGGCTGAGGTACTCCCCCGCCTGACCGGAAAGGTCACCCGATGAACGACCTCCTCACGCTCACCGCCCTGGCGATCATCGCCGCCGGCTTCATCGTCGGCATCGTCGTCGGCCTGACCGGCATGGGTGGCGGCGCCCTGATGACGCCGGCGCTGATCTTCCTCGGCGTCGGCGGCGGCGAGGCGGCGACGGTGGTCACGGCCGACCTGACGGCGGCCGCGGTCTACAAGACCGGCGGCGCCGCCATGCACGCCAAGCACGGCTCGCCGAACCTCAAGCTCGCCGCGTGGCTGATCGCGGGGTCGGTGCCGATGGCGTTCCTCGGGCCCTACCTGGTGAAGGTCTTCACCGACTCACCCGAGGACCTGGACCACGTCCTGAAGATGGCGATCGGCTTCGCGCTGCTGTTCGCGGCGGCGACGTACGCGCTGCGCCTCTACATCGGCCTGCGGCAGCTGAACCGGGGCGGCGACGCCGGCGATCCGAACCCGCCGATCCGCCCCATCCCGACCCTGCTGGTCGGCATGCTCGGCGGCCTGCTGGTCGGCGTCACCAGCGTCGGCTCGGGCTCGGTGATCATGATCGCCCTGCTGATGCTCTACCCCGGCCTGTCCGCGGTGAAGCTGGTCGGCACCGACCTGGTGCAGGCCGTGCCGCTGGTGCTGGCCGCCGCGATCGCCAACATCGCCATCCACGGCCTGGACTGGTCGATCGCGATCCCGCTGATCCTCGGCTCGGTGCCCGGCACCCTGATCGGCAGCCGCATCGCCCCGCTGGTCCCGCAGTCCTACATCCGCCGCGGCATCGTGGTGGTGCTGACCATGTCCGGCGTCGCGCTGCTCGACAAGGCCGGCTGGGCGCCGCTGGGCAAGGACGAGACCCACCCCGAGCTCGTCGGCCTCGTCGGCCTCGCGATGATCATCCTGGTCCCGCTGATCTGGGGCCTGATCCGCAAGACCGAGGGGATGCCGATGTTCGGCGCCCCGACCGTCGCCCAGATCGAGAAACCGCACGCGCGCCAGAAGTAGTGCCGGTGGTTGAGGTGCGAGCGAAGCGAGCCTCGAAACCACCCCTGACCTGCACCAACCTGTCCAGACGACCCTGAGCTCGATGACGGCCTGCTCGGAGATCAGCGGTGCGCCCGGGCCGGCGAGCGGGAGGCCGGTATCCATGCCCTCGAGGAGGGCGGTCGCGGCCGGCTGGTGGTCGTCGGGGCCGGCGATGACGTGTGCCTCGGCCCAGTCGAGCAGGTGCCGCGCGCGGTCGTTCTCGACGAAGGTCGCCTCGTGAGTACGGGCCGCGATCAGGGTCAGCGTCTCGTCGACCTGCGGCTCGGGGTAGCCGTAGGTGGAGGGGAGCGCCGACATGGCTTGATTCTAGTCGAACACGCATTCGGGTTCGGGGCAACGAGGTCCCGCTGTGGCGGGCCCTGCGGATCGCCGAGCACACCTGGACGCTCCAGCCCAACGCCGCGAGCAGCGGCGCTAGGACGCCGCCGACCACCGCCGCTTCCGGTGACCTTGGCGACCTGGCACCACTGCTGGACCTGGGCGGCGGTAGTCGGGGTGCGGGTGTTGCCGACGCGGGCGAGGGGGAGGGTGAGGTCGGCGCGGGCGAGCTCGCCGGCGGCCTTCGCGCGTCGTACGTCGAGCCGGGCGGTGTCGCCGAGGCGGCCCAACTCCTTCGCCCGGCCCGTCCTCGACCTCGCCGACCACGCCCCGGTCGAGGCCTACGAGATCCCCGACCGCCACCGCCGCCAGGTCGTCCTGCGGGACCCCACCTGCCGCTTTCCCCACTGCACCCGCGCCGCCGAGCACTGCGACCTCGACCACCGCACGCCGTGGCAGCGGGGCGGAGCCACCTGCCCCTGCAACCTCACCCCACTGTGCCGACGGCACCACCGCACCAAGACCCACACCCGCTGGCGCTACCAGGCCCTCGACCCCGGCACCTACCTCTGGACCAGCCCCTCCGATCGCCAATGGATCGTCGACCCGCAGGGCACCCGCGCGATCGCTGATCACTGCCCCGCCGGGCCAGCAGGCTGACCACATAGCCAGACACGCAAGCCGAGACCGGTGGGACCCAGCGCCGCGCCGGCGGCCTGGACCACCGCACCTCGTTTGCGACACGGCGGAGCATTCCGCTGACCGCCAGCACGAGCTTCCCTACACTCCGCGGTACTCGCGCGCCGTTGGCACGCACTTCCCGAACGGGGCAGGGATGACGAATCCGGACCACGTCTCTCCCAGCCACCCGCTGGAGACGTGATGTGGAGGCACTACGTCACCGCCGACGCGTTCCTCGGCTTGCTCCGCGACGCTCTCGGGGAAGGCCTCGACCTTCTTCTGGCTGCCGCCGCCGGCCTTCTCGATGCCTGCCGCCTCCTGTGGGAGAAGGTCGTCCTGGTGGAGCCGGTCACTCTGGCCGCCATCATCATCGTTGCGTTTCTGCGCTTCAGGGATCGGAGCTACTCCCTCCAACCGTGGCGACGGGCGTGCCGAGACCGCATGGGGTGGTTCTGGTACCAGCGCCACTGGCGGCGGCACACGACGGACCAGCGCGTCGCTCGCGCGATCCGCGAGTTCCTGCGCTCCAACGCGCCATTCGAAGGCAACCTGAGCGCCATCGCCGTCGATGACATCCTCGCCGAAGCCGTCATGGACCCGAACCCGGGTCCGGCGTACCTCACCCCCGAGTTCAGGACGATGCGCGAGCTCCTCGCCGAGGCCCTGGACCCCAAGTACGAGGGCATCCTCGTGCGCTACATGTTGAACGGCGCCTGGGCGACGTCACATGCCAAGCTGCGGTCGTTGCTGGACTACTGCGACCAGTTCGCCGACCTGACGCCGGTGTCCTACCAAGACCAGAGCGAGACCTCGACCTTCGGCACCGCCGTCTCCGCCATCACCGGCGCGATCGTCGTGGCCGACATGAGCGAGCACAAGGCCGGCATGGCTGATGCGGTCGTCACGTGGCACCGCCCGCAGTGGACGGGAAGAGCCCCCAAGTGCTCCAACTCGACGAGCCCAACTATTCGGCCTAAGTACTCGACACCGTTCGACTACTTCCGGACCGACCAGCTGCGGACGCACGTCTCGCTGTCGGAGTACAACGGCCGCGTGCCCACCCTCTCCAGGGTGGAGGTCTGCCAAAGGCCTGGATTCGACGGGGCGTCCATCGTGGTTCACACCCAGGAGAGCGACTACTACAGCACCGAGCCGTACTCGGGTGATCGGCAGCACGGCTACCGGGAGGCACGCACCGAGTCCAAGAAGCTCCTCCCCAGCAGGCACGACTCCCTCTATCCTACCTTCGGCCCCATTCGCGACCGCGCGGGCAAGCCGCTGATCGGAGCCGAGAGCGACTCCAGCGCGACGGACACCACCGAGCCTTTCGATGCCGAGCGGGCGGTTCTCCTCAACGGGAAGCTCGGCTTGGTCTCGGAGACAGCCGACGCGACCTACCTCGTGCTCATGGTCCGATCCGGAAAGGTGTCGAATGCGGCGAGGTGCCTCACCCAGGCCGCGGGCGGCGTGATGGAGCTCCCGGTGGGGCCGGAGGTTCGCCACGGCGACCCGTTCGGCGCCGTTGACTTCGTTCGCGGTGTGCAGGCGGAGACGCAGGAGGAACTGGGCCTACAGCCCGATGACTACGAGATGGGCGCTTCGACGGTCTTCCTGTCCAACAACAGGACGCGGCCGACCGTCGACGACGCCGGCGCCTACAAGCGGGCCACGGGCGAGCTGGTGGCGACCGTGATGTTCACCGGGGTGACACACCTGAAGCCGGAAACGATTCTCAAGCGTCGCTCCAGGGCATCGGCAACGCGGGGCCTCTACGAGCAGCACTCGCTGCTCTTCGTACCGATGGGAGAGAGCGCGGCGACCTTCGCACGCAACCTCCTCGAGGGCTACTGGACGCGATCGACCGCTGACGCGGGGTCGGAACGCCGACCGATCAGGTCCGACTTCCGCGCCGACCCGCACCCACACCAGCCCAGCTTTCGCATCGTCGACTGGCTCGACCAGGCAGCGCTCGTCTCGGCGCTCTATGCCTCGCGGAACACCTTCGGCTCCGAGGCGACGGCCGCGGCGTTCCGGGACGCCATGCACGGAGTTCCGTGGTGGGCACGCGCCTGGCCCACGCTCCCCAGCGGCGCGCTGTCCCGCGTGTGCAGGGAACCGGCCTCATTGTTCGTGGACCCAGAGTCGGGTGAGCGACCGTTCGACGACTGGTCCCGCGACCTGTGGGGAGGAATCCCGAGGCCGATCGGCTTCGACATGGACACGGCAAACTCGACGGCCTGGGAAGACGCGATCAGCACGCTGCTGGAGGAGAGGAAACAGATGTTCACGCTCGACGGAGTGGGCACCCATGGTTGAGGTCATCGAGCGGTATCCGGACGACGACGGGACCACGGCCGACTACAACGTCGACACTGTCTACGCCAACGGCCGCTACGTCGCCGTGTTCGATGGGCAGGGGGCATGCGCATGCAACATCTGTGAGCCCAACGCCGGCTGGTGTGGCGTGCGGATGGTGATGGAGAGGCTCCGCCTCCAGGGGGAGGACGGAGACCTGGACGCCTTCCTGCGCGCGTGCGAGGGCTTCCCCGACACCCCGCTGACCCGCTGTCCGACGTCCCAGGACGACCTCTGCGTCTCGTTCGCGATCTACGACAGTCGCCTGGGTAAGCTGTACCTGAGTGGACCCAACGTCCGCGCTGTGGTCATGAAGAATGGCCAACCACAGTTCCCACTGCCGAAGATCCCAGGGATCCGCCCCAACAAGGTGGCGAGGTCGGCCGCGGCCCAGGCGGGGACCGGCGCCATCGAGAACGAGCCCGAGGTAGCGAGAGTAGATGTCCGCGACGCCTCCGAGGTCGCGCTGATGACCGACGGATTCCTCCCGGCGCTCGACCTGCCGGACTCACTGGAGGCAGCCGAGGACAGGCTGGCAGCGATCGGCGGACAGGAGCCGATTCGCTTCTTCACGTCCCACCAGCCCGGGGTGCACGGCGTGGCCAACTTCACCCACCGCGCCTTCGTCAGGTTCAAGGTGTAGCAGGGCTAGCGTCGCCCCAGCGCGCGATAGGTCCACCCCGCGGCCCGCCAGGTCACAGGGTCGAGGCAGTTGCGGCCGTCGATCACGATGGGCGTCTTCACCATCCCGCGCAGCGCGACGGGATCGAGGCCGACGTACTCGGGCCACTCGGTCGCCACCAGCACCACCTCGGCCCCGGCGACGGCGTCCTCGACGGCGGTCACGAAGACGAGGTCGGGCCACCGCTTGGCCGCGTTGTCGATCGCCTTGGGGTCGGTGACGGTCACGTAGGCGCCCTGGAGTTGCATCTGCGCCGACACGTTCAGCGCCGGCGAGTCCCGGACGTCGTCGCTGTCCGGCTTGAACGCCGCGCCGAGCACCGCGATCCGGCGGCCGACGATGGAGCCGCCGCAGACCTCGCGGGCGAGGTCGACCATCCGGATCCGGCGGCGCATGTTGATGGAGTCGACCTCGCGGAGGAAGGAGAGCGCCTGGTCGACGCCCAGCTCGCCGGCCCGGGCCATGAAGGCGCGGATGTCCTTCGGGAGGCAGCCGCCGCCGAAGCCGAGGCCGGCGTTGAGGAAGCGGCGGCCGATGCGGTCGTCGTGGCCGATGGCGTCGGCGAGGCTCTTCACGTCCGCCTCGGTGGCCTCGCAGAGCTCGGCCATGGCGTTGATGAAGGAGATCTTGGTGGCGAGGAAGGAGTTGGCGGCGACCTTGACCAGCTGGGCGGTGGCCATGTCGGTCTCGATCTTGGGCGTGCCGGCATCGAGCGCGGTCGCGTACACCGCGTCGAGCACGGCGGCCGCCGCCCGCCCTTGATCGGTGTCCGCGATCCCGTAGACGAATCGGTCGGGGCGCAGGGTGTCCTCGACGGCGAAGCCCTCCCGCAGGAACTCGGGGTTCCACAGCAGCTCGGCCCCGGGAACCGCCCCGCGGATCACCTCGGCCAGCTGCTCGGCCGTGCCGATCGGCACCGTCGACTTCCCGACCACCACGTCGCCCGGCTTCAGGTGCGGCAGCAGGGAGTCGACGGCGGCACGGACGTAGCTGAGGTCCGCCCCGAGCTCGTTCTTGCGCTGGGGCGTCCCCACGCACACGAAGTGCACGGTCGCCGTGGCCGCGGCCTCCGGGGCCGTCGCGAACTCCAGGAGCCCGGAGGCCCGCCCCTGGGCCAGCAGTTCGTCGAGTCCCGGTTCGTAGAAAGGCGCCTGGCCCTGGCGAAGGCGCTGCACCTGCTCGGGCAGCACGTCGATGCCCACGACCTCGTGACCGAGGTGGGCCATGCATGCGGCATGGACGGCGCCGAGATAGCCGCAGCCGAAGACGGAGATCCGCATGTCCCGGACGCTAGGTCGCGTTCGAAACGCGACACCCGGAGTGAGGTGAATCCCCTATGTACGGTGAATGACCCCTCTTGCGCACCCACTAGTAGGTACCCATTCGCCAGACTGCCCTGTGGCGTGCGGCATAGTCTGGGCGCGCCGTTCGTGTCCGCTTCCGATGGCGCAAAGGAGTTCCGCTTGTACGCCCTCAACTGTCCGACCCAGGGATACGACTGGGGCTCCACGGACGGGATCCCCCGGTTCCGGCGCCACGAGGCCGACGGCCACCCGGTGGCCGAGGTGTGGATGGGGACCCACCCGCTGGGTACTGCGTGCGTGCGGACCGACGAGGGCGAGCAGCCGCTGACCGACGTCGCCGGCGAGCTGGGCTTCATGCTCAAGATCCTGGCCGCCGACCGGCCGCTCTCCATCCAGGTGCACCCGAACGCGCCCCGCGCGGAGGCCGGGTACGCCGACGAGGAGGCCGCCGGGATCCCGCTGAACTCGCGCGACCGGGTGTTCAAGGACCCGTACCCGAAGCCCGAGATGGTCTACGCCCTCTCCCAGTTCGACACCCTGGTCGGCTTCCGCCCGACGGCGGAGATCCTGCGGGTGCTGGCCGGCCTCGACACCCCGATCACCCGCAAGATGGCCGCGGAGCTGCGCAGCAAGCCGGGCTTCAAGGGCATCGTCAAGCTGGTCGAGCGCCGGCTGATGGACCCGCCCGGGGCCCACGAGGTGGCCGACGTGGTGGCCGCCTGCGCCTCCGCGCTGGAGCGCGGCCTGGACGTGAAGCGGGCGTACCAGACCGCGGTCGAGGTCGAGAAGCACCACCCGGGCGACGTCGGCGTGATCATCTCGCTCCTGCTCAACCGGCTGACCCTGCAGCCCGGCGAGGCGGCGTTCCTCGACGCGGGGATCATCCACGCGCACCTGTCGGGCATGTGCCTGGAGGTGATGGTCTCCTCCGACAACGTGATGCGCGCGGGGCTGACCAGCAAGCACATCGCGCCGACCGACATGGTGCACTGCCTGGAGGAGGGGATGTCGCGGGTGGCCCGGGTGACCCCGGAGCTGTTCGGCTTCTCCACCGACGTCTACCGGCCGGGCCTGGGCGACTTCGCCCTGTCGGTGACCCAGACCTCCCAGGCGGAGCCGACCGGCGTCGTACTGCCCGCCACCGGCCAGCGGATCCTGGTCTGCACGGCGGGCGACGTCGCGGTGGTGAACGGCAGCGGGGAGTCGCTGTGGCTGGAGCGCGGCGACGCGGCGTACGCCGACGACTCGGACGGCATCCTGCGGGTGGTCGGGACCGGAGAGGTAGCGCAGGCGTACCAACCGGAGGACGCGCACGCGGGCAAGTTGACCGATCTGGTGTAAACCTGGGTCCAGAGGCCTGCGTCGGCTGGGGGTGCCCACCGCAGGTGCTGTTTACTCTGCGCAAGCGACTGGCGGCTACGATGGCCGCTGCTTGTACCGATCCGAGAGGACGCCTGTCCACCCATGACGCAAACGCATGCCGACTATCGAATGAGCCAGCTGGATCAGCTGGAGGCGGAGTCGATCCACATCTTCCGTGAGGTCGCCGCCGAGTTCGAGAAGCCCGTCCTGATGTTCTCGGGCGGCAAGGACTCCATCGTGATGCTGCGCCTCGCCGAGAAGGCCTTCTTCCCCGCGAAGATCCCCTTCCCGGTGCTGCAGGTCGACACCGGCCTGGACTTCCCCGAGGTGCTCAGCACCCGGGACAACTGGGTCAACCGCCTGGGCGTGAAGCTCGTGGTGGCCAGCATCGACGAGGCGATCGCCAACGGCGTCGTCGTCGACGACGGCAAGACCAGCCGCAACCGGCTGCAGATCGGCACCCTGCTCAACGCGATCGAGGAGAACGGCTTCACCGCCGCCTTCGGTGGCGGTCGCCGGGACGAGGAGAAGGCCCGCGCCAAGGAGCGCGTCTACTCCCACCGCGACGACTTCGGCCAGTGGGACCCGAAGAACCAGCGCCCCGAGCTGTGGAGCCTCTACAACGGCCGCCTGCACGAGGGCGAGCACATGCGGATCTTCCCGATCTCCAACTGGACCGAGCTGGACATCTGGGACTACATCGGCCGCGAGGGCATCGAGATCCCCAACATCTACTTCAGCCACCAGCGCCGCGTCTTCGAGCGCGACGGGATGCTGATGAGCGAGACCCCGCTCAACCCGACCCGCGAGGGCGAGGTCGTGGAGGAGCGCACCGTCCGTTTCCGCACCTGCGGCGACATCACCCTGACCGGCTGCGTCGAGTCCACCGCCTCGAACATCCCCGAGATCATCGAGGAGGTCGCGGCCGCCCGGCTCACCGAGCGCGGCGCGACCCGCGGTGACGACCGGTTCTCCGAGGCCGCCATGGAGGACCGCAAGAAGGAAGGCTACTTCTGATGAGCACCCCCACTGCTGAGATGACGGGCGAGAAGAAGCCGATGGACCTCCTTCGCTTCGCGACCGCCGGTTCCGTCGACGACGGCAAGTCCACGCTGATCGGCCGCCTGCTGTACGACAGCAAGTCGATCTTCGCCGACCAGCTCGAGGCCGTCGAGGCCACGTCGAGCGCCAAGGGCCACGACTACGTCGACCTGAGCCTGCTCACCGACGGCCTGCGCTCGGAGCGGGAGCAGGGCATCACCATCGATGTCGCCTACCGCTACTTCGCGACCCCGAGCCGCAAGTTCATCATCGCCGACACCCCGGGCCACGTGCAGTACACCCGGAACATGGTCACCGGCGCCTCCACCGCCGACCTGGGCCTGGTGCTGGTCGACGCGCGTCACGGCCTGACCGAGCAGTCGCGCCGCCACGCGGTGCTGCTGTCGCTGCTGCGCGTGCCGCACCTGGTGCTGTGCGTGAACAAGATGGACCTCGTGGACTACTCGGAGGAGATCTACGAGCAGATCCACGCCGAGTTCACCCAGTTCGCCACAAAGCTGAACATCCCCGACCTCGCGGTGATCCCGATCTCCGCGCTCAAGGGCGACAACGTCGTGGACCGGTCCGAGGCGATGCCGTGGTACTCCGGCCCGACCCTCATGCACCACCTCGAGCACGTCCACGTGGCCTCCGACCGCGACCTGGTCGACGTCCGCTTCCCGGTGCAGTACGTCGTGCGCCCGAAGTCCGACGAGCACCACGACTACCGCGGCTACGCGGGCCAGGTCGCCGGCGGCGTCCTCAAGCCCGGCGACGAGGTCATCGTGCTGCCCTCCGGCATGACCAGCAAGATCCAGGGCATCGACCTCTTCGACCAGGAGATCGACGAGGCGTTCCCGCCGATGTCGGTCACCGTCCGCCTCGAGGACGACGTCGACGTCTCCCGCGGCGACATGATCGCCCGCGTGAAGAACGCCCCGGAGCCCTCGCAGGACATCGACGCGATGGTCTGCTGGATGACCAACACCCCGCTCAAGCCGCGGCAGAAGCTGGCCATCAAGCACACCACCCGCACCGGCCGCGCCCTGGTGAAGGACATCCAGTACCGCATGGACGTCAACACCCTGCACCGCGACCAGGACACCAAGGAGCTCGGCCTCAACGAGATCGGCCGCGTCCAGCTGCGCACCACCGTGCCGCTGCTGTGCGACCCGTACTCGAAGAACCGCACCACCGGCTCGTTCATCCTGATCGACGAGGCCACCGGCGTGACCGTCGGTGCCGGCATGATCAACGGCTGACTCTCGCTCAGGCGCAAGCGGCGCCCTCCCACTTGGGAGGGCGCCGCTTTGCTATTCGCCGACATGGGACCCATGCGACCAAACACGTCACACGGCCAAGCCATCCGACTTCAGCCTCACACATCGTTGGCGTGGACGTGTACACCGAGCATGCCCACTTATCGGTAGCCGCACAGCGATTCAGCGCCGGACGCCCATGCCACGAAGCTAACGTCCAAAGCCGCTTGGTCATATTAGCCAGCGGCACGGAGCCTAGAGACGATCGACGGCTCTTGGCGACGGCGCCTCAAGCGACCTACATGCGCCGTTGACGTCGCGAAACCTACGACGCCACAAGTTTCGGCACTGGGCGAAGTGACCATCACGACACTCAAGGCAACGAATCGCCTACGCCCGATGCCCGAGTCCCGCTGCCTTGGCAAAGGATCCCTGATGACCAGACAAGCGAACCAAGGAGAGCCAAGATTGCCACCGCGAGTACCACCCACCAACAATCCGCATCGGACTCTTTAGGGGACAGCGCCTTGAACTCCACCGACGCCTCACGGCGTACGGCCACCGTCAGCACCCGCCCGTTGTCGGCGAGCAGAATCGGGCGCATCGCCAAGTCCAGGCTTGTCCGATACCGGCTCGCCCGGGCCACCAACTATCCACCGCTGCCCACTGACGCGCATCAGACGAAGCGACCAACGCGTCCGCCGGTATTCGTCATTTCCGCGGGATGGCGGTCGGGGTCTACTGCGGTACAGCGCCTGATTGTGTCGAGCGGCGAGGTCTTCGTCTGGGGCGAGCCATTCCCAACCGCGCGCCTGCTTCCGCGACTCCAGAGAATCGCAGCCGAGGTAGGCGTTGTCGACGGTCAGCCTGACCGCACCATTGCGCCGTCTCAGATCGGCCCCCACATGTCAACGGCTTGGATCGCTACAACCAACCCCGCGGCGTCGACGATCATGGCAGGAATCAAAGAAATGCTGGAGACCGTCTACTGGACGCCTCTACAGGAAACATCTTTCACATCCTGGGGCATCAAAGAAGTCGTAACGACGCCGGAGCAACTCCGGTTGCTTGCCGAGACATTCCCGGACGCGCACTTCGTCTGCATCGTAAGGAATCCAATAAGCGCCTATAGGTCGTTCCGGAAGTTCGTCATTTCTGGCGTCGCCACCAAGCCTGGGCAGTTCGCAAAGCTAGAGTGGATCAAGGGGCCACGCGGGTACAGCCGAAATTGGATTCGAGTCGCCAGGGCCTTCCGCACCTACCGAGACGACCCGAGGTTCCACATCTTTCGGCACGAGGACATCGCCGGCGATCCAGACTTCCCAGACGCCCTCGGACAAAGCCTCGGACTCAGGCTCGATCCAGCAGTGTGGCGGACCGTCGTGGGGGCCACCGAGAAACGCCGAACAACACTCCTCGAGCGAGCCGAGTTCGCGATTGTCCGAAGCCAGACCCGAACCGAGGCGGCCCTGTGGGACTACAAGGACTAACCGGTCGAAGATTCGCCACATCTCGGCGCCACCTCAGCGATGGCTTGGCATCCTCCGTGCTGTCAACGGTCTTGGGCGCGGCCGGTTCACTTGTCAGGATCCCGTTGACCGTGTCGGCGTTGGGCGCCGCCGGATACGGCGTGGTCTCAACGATCAGCAGTCTCAGCGGATGGATATACACCGCAAGCGCAGCGGCGAGACAGACGAGCGGTGCGGCCATCGCATATCGCACCGACGCGACGTCGCACACCGAGACTCAAACGACCTGGGCTGCAGCTAGAAACACGCTGCGCGCGGCGACAGGATTGCTGATCGTTGCGATGCTAGCCGTGTTCGTCCTCCCGCTTTCGAGCCTCGTGGACCCGACGGGGACGATACCTACATGGGCCCTAGTTCCCACCTTGGCAACCTGTTGCGCGATCGCGCTCTTCGGAATCCCCGGCGCTGCGCTTCTAGGCGTAGCAACGACGCGAGGCAGATTCGGCATCCAGAATATATCGATCATGGCCGGCGTCACCGGCACAGTAACACTTACTGCGGTCGCAGCAATCATGGACGCACCTACAGCAGTGTTCTGCATGATCTGGGTAGCGTCGCTCGGAATTCCGGCAATTCCAGCAACCTTCTGGGCACTCCGCTCGATTGGATCAATTCGACCGGGATCGAATCCGATCAGCGCCGACCCAAGTGTGCGATCCATCTCACGCGACAATATGTGGATTTCATGTGCATCCCAATTGGCAATCGGATTCGACCTAGTGATCATAACCGCAATCGTAGGTTCGGTCGCTGCAGGAACTTACGGACTAGTCACCAGATTGGCCGCAATCGCGTCGACCATTACAATCGGATCGTTGCCCGTCTTGCTTCGAGTCGCCGGCGAGGCAAGGGCGCACCAGTGCACCACCAGTGGAAAGTCCACACGAAGGACCGTCGCGGCAGTGCTGGCGCTGCAATTGGTGGGGATCATTGCATTTGTCGCTGTGTGCGGCACGGCCGCGCACATTCTTACTGGAAACCAGATCTCGATATCGATCAGTCTCGCAGCCACAGCCGGAGCTTGGGCGCTGCTCGATTCTATCCGCCGTTGCCTGGCAGCCATCACATCAACAACAGATGGTTTGCGAGTCTGGCGCCAAATCAGCGTGCCACTATCTATCGCAAATGCACTGGCGTCCGTCATACTGACCATGGAACTTGGCATGATCGGCCCGCTAGTCGCTTCGGCAGTTGCTTGCGCGGCAATTGCCACTTTGGGCGCATACAGGCTTCGGAAGGAACTTGCGGAGGTCTTCTTTGCAGGCCGATAGACGAATTGGCATCGCCATCGCGACGCGTCGGCGCCGCGAGGCCGTCGAGTTGGTCGGCACCATACTCGATGAGCACGGAACCCGGACAGCGACGGTCATTGCATTCCAGGGAACACGAGCTGACTTTAATGAACTGGAAGCACAGATATCGGCCATCCGCGCCGAGAGCGGGGACCTCCACGACGTCAGGGCGGTTTACGACCCTTGCAGCGGAGCCAGTCGCGCGAGGAATCTCGCCCTAGGGGCCTTACCTCCAGACATCGATTGGTGCTGGACCCCGAACGACACTAGTCGACCTCCACGCGGATTCTTCAACCAACTGCGCCATTGTCTGACGGATGTCAACACTCGTACTACAGGCGCAGTCGCGCTGGACTACGTGGTCGGCGAACACCCGCGGCGTCGCGTCTCTCACTTGGGCCAACTGTCCGGATGGTCCCTTTGGTTGGCACTGGAGCCAGCGATCATCTGGAACCGCATTGCACTACGGCAAACTGGATCCTTTGACGAACGGATTGGGACAGGCTCTTACGGATGGGCGCAATCAGGCGAAGGAACCGACCTTCTCTGCCGCCTGGAGGACCGGGGCTACCGGACAGTGACAGCACGGCTCCATGTCCAAGGCATCGCGCAGCACACGGTCGTCCACACGGGCAAAGCACTCCGGAAAGAGTTCTACTACTCGGTTGGGTACGGCGCGGTCGCGCGGCGCCACTTCGGAGCACTTCGCGCTGCTGCGACCTTTCCTGGACCACTACTCACACTCGTCCGCAGGAAGACACTAGAGGGCAATAGGACCACGCTTGCGTTGTCGGTCTCGGCAGCCCTTGGGCGCATGGTCGGGACATTCATGGGTGAGCGGGTCATCGCCATTCCGCGAATCGGAAAATGGAGCTGAGCTTGCGACGCCACGCGAGCTAGCCGTGCTCTGAAGGTCACTGCGCCCGCATCGCGAGGTAGTGCGATCCGCCTGGCTCCAACCCGCGCCGATTCGCTGCTCTGCCACGATATACGAGATAAACAATCACGATCGCGAGCACATTGACGACGAACCGCCCACTTGTGAAGTATGGGATCCTTCCAAGTTCAACGAGCCCGACACAGAGACTGCAGTATCCGACGATTCCGGCAACACTGGCACGCCGACAAGATCTATAAAGCCCACCAGCCAGGACTCCCCAAAGAGCCCACAGGATAACCGCCATCGGGCCGAGCTCGACAAAGATGGGAACGATCCCGCTCGGATTGTTGAACTCCGGATTCCCGGTTGTAGATAGCAAAGCAACCCACCACGCGTGATATTCGGCAGGCGTATAGATGCTAAATAGATGTCCGAAACCAGGGGCATCGCTTAGGAACTGGGTCGAGAGCGGCCAACCGCCCAACGAGCCCGAGTCGCGCAAAATCGCGCCATTATTCGCTGCGGTGGCATAGTATCCAAGAATTCGGTCGTAGGCGAACCACATCAAACCACCTTCGGTTCTACTCGCATAATGGCTGCTCCAACTCCGGCCACGCTCTGTGATCGCGAACAGGAGCAGCATCAACATCGGCGCCAGTAGGTAGACGGCCTTTGCCCACCGATTTCCGCCCCTAACAAAGGACTCGGAACCTCCGCGCGATACATTTACCAGCAGGGCGACCGCGACCACGGGAACCACGACGGTTATCAGACTGAGGCGTTCACTATTCAGGAATGCCCGAAGTATTGACAGCGTCAAGACCGCGCTAACCATCACCGCCCTTCGGCGCCCGCATCTCCAAAGGATGACAAGGCATACGGCAAGGCTGGGCGCCATTTCGGTCAACGTACTCAGGCCTGGAACGGTAACCAATACTGCGCGGGCACGATAGGAAGCACCCGACTCCCCCATCAGTGCAGAGTATGCGATATCGGGTGTCAATCCGTGCGTGACCGCCGACACAAGCCACGTGGCATATCCCACTAACACTAGCCCAAACAGGAAATTGGATGCCCGCACCAGGCGATCCACATCGACAGAAAGCTCGACCGCCACCGGCCGCCCCCCAGAATCAGCGTTTGATATCCCGATTCCGAGGGCTATGCACGCCGCACCGAGCAGCGAGATCGCAAGGTCGGCACTCCCGAAATGCCATTGCACGCCCCACGATTCATGCTGCTCAGGAGTCGACACCAACGCTGGCGCGACTGCAAGTATGAGTCCGATAAAGAGCAGCGACATGGGATGCACCAACCAAGACCCGTCGACCCTCAGGAGCGCGCGCGTGGGCGACCCCGACTGCGCAACTTCACGATCTCTGCGAACGCTCACGACCACTCCTTGTCCAACTTGGATCTGTACGCTTGCCGCGCAATATCCCTTGGCCGCGTGTACTTGCGGCAGGCAAGCGCGCTCCGTCAGACCGACAGAAGGTTTCCGATCGGTCTTCTAGACGTACTGTTGTCCCCCGGCTAGCGATCGAGCAAGATCAGTCATGGTCCTCGCTGATCGATCCCACGTGAATCGTCTCGAGATATCGCGAATGGCTTCAGTGTTCGGAGTTGCGCAGACGGCCGATTCCAAGCCATTCAGGATTGAGTCGACAGATAATTGGTCAACGAAGATCGCAGTCGACTCATTACCCGCCGCGAGCCACCTGTAACTCGGTATATCGCTCAAGATGAGAGCGCCATTGGTCACGCCAGCAGCTTCAACGACTGGGATACCGAATCCTTCTGCGAGACTCACACTAACGAAGGCCGTCGCGCGCATGTACAGATACGCAAGTTCAGGATCAGGGACTCGACCAAGAAATCGAACATTTTCCCCAGCGATGCTTCGAAGATCTGTATCGGCCTTGAATGCGGCGGCCTCGGCGCCGACTACAAGCAGGGGAAATTCCGACTGGATCCGGATAGGTAGCGCCTGGTGCGCACTGATTAGGCGCCGCAGATTCTTCCGGGGCTCAAGGTTGCCCACTGTCAGAAAGTATCGAGCCGGAATGTTGAATGAGGGCTCTCTCAGCTCGCCATCGTGCAACTTGGTTGGAGCATTGGGTACGACCTTGACGGGTATTCCGGGTGCAGCCAATGTTTGCACCTCCTCGAGCACCGGATCACTAACGACCGCGATTGCACGTGCGTTCCGCAAGTGGAATCTGAGCAGTCGTTGATGCAGCGAGACATATAGCGGACTGAACCATTCGGGATTAGTAAGGGGAAAGAGATCGTGAATAGTAACGATGTGCTCGCTTGCCAACACCGGAGATCGCGATGTCAGGGACAACACGACCTTCCCCCTCCCCTGGACGGGAAGACGAACCTGAAGATCGATCCACTCCGCCGTTCGCGACCTCGCAAATTTGCTGGACCGAATCTCGAATACATCCTCTTCGGTTTCCAGCATTCGATTGGCTATCTCGGTTGCATACCTCTGCTGCCCCGTGACCGGCTGACTTCGAAAGTATCCATTGATGGCAATCACTAGATTCCTAACGGCTGACTGTGGGATCTGAATGGAGGTCTTCGTACATTCTTGTGGTGGCCGACTTCACGCGGCGCAGGTCGTAGCGCACGCGTGCTTCGCGCCAAGCCTGTCCGCCCTCAAATTCACACCTCATTGGGTCGGACAACCGCGCAACTATCGCCGCGGATAACTGTTCCGGCGCGTCTTGAGGAACGATTTCTCCAGCCCCTGGCGGAATACTTCCCGATCCCTCAACGCGGGTAACGACCAGACTTCTTCCTGCAGCCATGGCTTCCATCGCGGCGAGACTGAGGCCGGCCTCCCAACGGGACGGAAGTGCCACGAGGTCGGCCGCCTCCAGCCACGGCCATACGTCCCTTTTGGCGCCGACGATATTGATGCCGGACACTCGGTCCGCGAGGCGTAGAAGTTCGAGGTGATTCGGCCCATCGCCAACCAATAGGAGTTGCGCGGACGGAATCTCTGCTAGCACGTCTCGCCAGACTCCAACGAGTCTGTCCTGGCCCTTCTGTAGACACAGGCGGCCGACGCAGATAACAGTTGGTGCGTCCTTCAACCCGAGCGATTGGCGGGCCTCGCTGGGTGTGCGAAACTCCCTCGTGGGTATGTGGATGCCATTCGGGATTACTACTATCGACCCAGTGATGCCCACCGCCCGCCCCTGCGCAGCTTCGTCGGCAGAGACCGCGACCGTAGCGGTCGACCACCGGCTTCCTAGGCGCTCCCAAGTCACTACGGCGGGACGCAGAACGGGAGCCGCCGCGTGGAACGACCAGGCGTGCGGCTGATACACAGTCAGACGGCGACCGCGAATTGCGAGTCGGCCCGCTAGCCCCGCCTTCGCGGAGTGAAGATGCACCACCTCGGGTCGCGTCCGCCTCACAATCTGGGCTATGTCGCGTGTCTCGCGTAACGTGCTCGGCCTGGGCGACCGCCTGGCGTCCCATCGATGGTGGTTTGCGCCCGCCTCGACGACGGCGTCCGCAAGTTCGCCTCCCCTGGGGCATGCAACATGGACGTCCCAGCCCATCTCCACCTGATCACGCACCATGCCGACGAGAACCTTTGCGACACCCGCCTCGGTCGGCTGGCTAACGTGAAGGATCTTCACGGCTGCGCCTGGCTAGGTGCCGAGGAATTGAGACGCCTGGGCGCGCGCTCTGGTGCGTAGCCGTATCCATACCCGTACCCCTTGGATTCCAAGGTCGCTGGCACCTTGTTGAAGACGACGCCGACGAGCGACGCATCAACCTGTGTCAAACGCTCCACAGATTGCGCGACTTGGTCGCGCGATGGCCTGCCGTGACTCACCACGACAATCGCACCGTCCGCCTCCGCAGCCAGCAACGCGGCGTCCGTAACAGGGAGTAGCGGCGGCGTATCGATGAGGACTATCTCGTACGACTGCCGCGCAACATCAATCAACTCGCGCATCGCATTCGTTTGGAGAAGCTCAGCCGGGTTCGGGGGGACGGGACCCGATGCAAGGACATGCAGCCCACTTCGCGTGTGGGTCTGGATCGCGTCGGCGAACAAAGCCCTTCCGAGTAGCAGACTCGTGACGCCAACAGCGTCGTCCAGGCCTAGGCGCGTGACCGCACGCGGCCTACGCAGATCGCCCTCGATCAGCAGGGTCTTGGTGCCGCCCTGCGCGAGGCTCACGGCAAGATTGACAGCCGTGCTCGTCTTGCCCTCCTCAGGAATGGACGACGTAACTACGAAGACCTTCTGTTTGGCGTCCACGTCGACGAACTGGAGGTTTGTGCGCAGCACGCGAAACGCCTCCGCTCTGGGCGAGTGGGTGGAGGTGTCCGTGATCAGCGGGGCCTTGGGGACCGACGGGTCGAAGCCGATCGATCCGAGGATCGGGGCGCCGGTGATCTCGTTGAGGTCCGCCGCTGTGCGAACCCGCGTGTCGAGGGCGTGGCGCAGTACTGCGCTAGCCAATCCGAGGAGACCTCCGAACGTGATGCCGAGGCCGATGTTTCGAACCCAGTTCGGGGCGACCGGGACGTCACCAAACGAGGCATCGTCGACGATGGTGGCTTTGATCGGGGCGATCTTCTCCCCCGGCGGCGTCTCGAGCTCGCGGACAAGATCGGTCAACTGCTCGGCGTACGACTGGGCGATCCGCTGAGCCTCGGCCGGGTCGGTGTCCGTGACCGTGAGTGTCAGGTTCACCGTGTCAAGTACGACCGATGACGAGACCTGGTCCGTCAGCGCCGCCGTATTGCCGCCTAGCTTTTGGTCCTTGGCAACCCGATCGGCGAGTTCGCGGCTCGTGACTAGGTCCGCGTACGACTTCACCCGTTGCGCGGAGAACTGGCCACCGCTGTAGAGCGCCGCGTCGTCGGCCTCCGAGGTCGAGATGAAGAGCCGCGCCGTCGAGGCGTACATCGGGGTCTGCAGCGCGGTGACGCCGGCGGCGATGCCGGTCACCAGCAGGGTGATCAGCAGGATGCTCGGCCAGCGTTTGCGCAGGATCTGTAGGTAGTCGCGGAGTTCCATGGGTCATGCCCCCTCTCGGCGCGCGCTCATCGGCAGGCGCTTTCGATCGACCCCGAGTGGTCCTGTTCTGCGATCGACGGTGTGACGGTGTAGGCGGAGTCGCCGGTCTGGCCGGCGCCGCCCCGCATCGTCCACGCGAGGTCGACCTTCTGGCCCGGGGCGAGTTCGATGTAGAACTCGGCCACCGGACGCCCGTCCTGCACCGTGCGGAGCGGGGTGAGCGGCTTGGCGTTCAGGGTGAACGCCTGGGCCCGGCCGCCGGCCGGGGCGAGCACCCGGACCGTCACGATCTGGCTGCCCGGCTCGGTCGTGACACCGCGGCCGGCGACGTAGGCCGGCAGGTCGGCGGCGTCCGTCGGGGCCGTCGACCAGAGGCGGGCCTTCGCCGCGAAGCCCTGGACGCCGTCGGTGCAGTAGGTGGCGTTGGCGTCGACCTCGTAGCGGAGGAAGTACGACAGCTTCGCCGCCGTCGTGTCGTTCATCGTCACCGTGATCTGCGGCTCCTTCACCTCCGGATCGGTGATCAGCTCGCCGGCGACCGGGGAGCCGGACAGGTGCTCCTGCTCCTCGGTGTGGAAGGAGTGGGCGAAGACGCGGTGCTCGTCCACGGACTGGGCCAGCGCGCCGACCAGGCCGGCGCCACCGCCTGCGCCCGAGGTGAAACGCTCGAAGGCCTCGGCGGCGACGTCGGCGAAGAACTGGTCCTGGGCCCGCGGGTCGTCCAGACGCAGGTACGTGGTGTGCAGCAGCTCCTCGACCACCGTGTCGCCGCGCAGCTCGATGCCGTCGACCGTGATCGGTCCCGTCTCGTCCAGCACGTAGCCGAGCGACACCGTGTCGACCAGGAGCACGCCGTCGACCGACTCCCCCGGATAGGCCAGCTCCCAGCGCGCCCGCATCAGGTCCGCGGCCCGCGGCACGTCCGGCGTCAGGTTGGCGTTGACGAAGTAGGTGCCGAGCAGGTTGCCGAACTGGTCGCGCTCCGGCTTGGTCAGCGGGAGGACCGGCGCGGCCGTCTCGCCGAAGGAGCCGCCGGAGACCTGGCGGCCGATCGTCAGGACGCCGTCGTCGGCGTGCAGCGCCGTCACCGCGCCCGGCAGGCCGCCGGTCGCGCGGATCTCGGCGTTGTTCTGGAAGACCATCAGGATCGTGCGCGGCTCGTCCGCGCCGAGCATGCCCGGCAGGATGTCGAGGGTCGTGCTGGCCGCGGTCATCGCCTTGTCGGCCTGCGCGACCTGCCCGCGGAAGTCGTGGAACCGGTCGGCCAGGCGGGTGGTGAAGCCCGAGGCGTCCTCCGCCTGGAGGGTGCGGTCGGCGTCGTCGAAGGCCTGCTGGGCGTCGCTGACCGGGCCGGACAGGTCGCGCAGCGCGTCCAGGTCGACCGCGCCGCCGTGCGGCAGCAGCTGGTCCACCCGGTCGGAGACCTCCAGCAGCGGGGCCAGGCCGTCGGTGGCCAGGTCGTCGATGACGCGGCTCGTGGTCCGCACGCCGTGGGCGTCGTCGCCCAGCCAGGGCAGCCGCGTCAGCATGCCCCAGGTCGCCGTGTCCGTGCGGTCGGCCGCGTCCGCCGACGCCTCGCGCAGCGCCGCCAGCTCGACCTCGGCCGCGGCCGTCGCCTCCGCGGCGTCCGCGTCCTCGGCCGTCAGCGCCGAGCGCAGCGCCGAGGCGTGGTCGACCGCCTCCTCGAGGCTGCGCGCGACCTGCCAGGCCTGCCACGCGCACCACACCGCGACGCCGAGCACCAGCGTTGCCGCGACGGCACCGCCGATCCACAGCGAGCGCACCCGCATCCTCTACCCCCGTTGGTCGTGCCCTGCTGGGCGTGCCGACAGCCGCGCCCGGGCGCGCCCTCGGTCCCCGGGTGTGTCCCTGGGGCCGGGGCGCACCGCCCCGCGGGCGCGCCGTCGGCGGATCAGTCCTGCGTCACTTCACGTTGACGGCGAAGCGGTCCCGAGCCGTCTTGAGGCCCTTGACGTTGTACTTCGCGATGCACTTCCACTTGCCCGACTTCGCGAAGGACAGGTCGACGTGCGCCTTGCCGGCCTTGTTGAGGCCGTCGGTGTCGGTGACCTTCGACTTGCCCTTCCAGCACTTCACGAGAACCGTGGTGCCCGGCTCGGGCTTGATGTTGCCCGGGATCTTGACCTTCACGGCGACGGGGACGGTCTTGTTCTTCTTGGCCCACTTCGGTGCGGCAGCGACGACGATGGGCTTCGGGCAGCTCTGGTAGCCCGAGCAGCCGGCCTGCGCCGGCGTCGCCGCAGTGGTCACGAGCCCGACGGTCGCCAGCGCGACCGCAAGCAGATAGACGATCAACTTCTTCATGGTGGAGCCCCCAGATCGATGGCCGCGGGCGCAACGCAGCCCGCGGTCGAGACGAATCAGGAGGATGACAGGGCCACTTGTCCTGGGTCCGGCGAAATTGAGCCGTTTCATCAACCTGGAGGAGAAAGCCGGGATTGCGGGTTTCCGGGGTGTTTCGGGGGGTGGGTGTGGGGTGAACCTGGGGCGTCTGGGTGGGGTGGTTTCGAGGCTCGGCGCTGGGGCGCCTCGCACCTCAACCACCGGCCTTGCTCGCTTCGCTCGCACCTCAACCACCGGCCTGGCTCGCGTTGGGTGGTTTCGAGGCTCGCTTCGCTCGCACCTCAACCACCGGTTGGGCGCGCACCTCAACCACCGAAGCGCGGTTAGGCGGGGACGAGGAGGGAGGCGTGGAGGGCGGCCTTGACCTCGGCGGCGTCGAAGGCGTCGTCGAGGAAGGCGGCGGTGAGGTAGGTGGCGCCGTTGGTCTCGCCGACGCAGACGGTGATGGCGCTGGGGCCGCCGGGGGCGGCGACGCAGGAGATGTCGGTGAAGTCGGTGGGGCGGTTCCAGGGGAGGCTGTCGACGAAGGTCATCGTGCGGGGGGCGGGGGTCGGGGAGCTGAAGTCGCCCATCGAGTACCAGCCCTTCTGGAAGGCCCGCAGGCCCTTCGCCTCCGCGACCAGCGGTACGCCGAGCTTGAGGTCGGCCTTCAGCTTCGCGGCGATGTCCTGCGGGGTCGGGGCGGCCTCGGGGATCCAGATGCTGCCGACGAAGTTGCCGAGGCCGGCGCCCTGGCCGGGGAGGTAGCGGCGGAGGTCGACGAGGACGGTGGGGCCGGCGGTGGGGTGGACGAGGCCGCGCTGGAGCATCTCGTTCTGGATCACCGACGCGCGGATCGCCGTGCGGCCCGGCCGCGACTCCTGGGTCTTGCGCCACCGGTTGAGCTCGGCGACGTTCCCGGTGTCGCTCATCACCGAGACGCTGCGGATCCGGGAGGCGCCGTCGGCGTGCAGGGCGGTGGACGGGCCGGCGGCGAGCGCCTCGGCGAAGCGGGCCCGGTCGGCGTCGTACGCCTTCTTCGCCTGCCACAGCGTCCCGGGCTCGCGCAGCGCGTGCGCCATCGCGCGGCGGGTCAGCCGGCCGTCGTCGTGGCGGTCCGCCTTCACCTCCGGCGCCTCGGGGTCGATCAGCCAGCGGCTCTGGACGAAGTTGTGGGCATCCCCCAGGGCGTGGATGTTGTGGTAGACGACGATCTCGTTGCCCACCTCGACGCGGAACGGCACGGTGCCGATCGGCTGGTTGACGATCCGCTCGGTCGCGCCGTCGAGCGCGTCGAGGGCGAGCGAGGGCGACTCCACGACGATCTCGTCGATGCGCCGGTGGAGCTCCTCGGTCGAGGTGGCCTCGTCCCACCGCAGCCCGTCGGGGTCGAAGCGCCGGAAGTAGCGGTGCCCGGGATCGACCTCGGCCAGGTGGCGCAGGTGGTCGCGCACCCGGTCGGCGGTGAGGCCCGGGACCGGGCCGCCGGCGAAGGCCGACTGCAGTCGGGACCAGTACTTGTCGCGGGTGCGCAGGGGCGTGACTGACACGGCCGACACTGTAGGGACGGCGTCGGCGCCGCCGAGGCGAAACCGCAGCAGGTTCACCGAGTCGTCAGGACCGGTCCAGATGTCTGTGGAACAGGCCCGCCAGGCGCCCCACCTCGGTGCGCAGCTCGAAGTCGCGGCACACCAGCGCGCGCCCCGCCTCGACCCGCGCCCGGACGACCTCCGGGGCGTCCTCGAGGATGCGGGTGAGGGCTGCGGCCAGGCTGGCGGGGTCGGCGGGCTCCGCGAGCAGACCGGTCTCCCCGTCGACCACGATCTCCGGGATGCCCGACAGCCGCGTCGACACGGTCGGTACGCCGGAGGCGAGCGCCTCCATCAGCGCGACCGGCAGCCCCTCCATCTGCCCGTCCCGCGCCACCACGCTGGGCAGCACGAAGAGGTCCGCCGCGGCCAGCGCCTCGCGCACCTCCGCCTCGCTGCGCGGCCCCAGGAACCGCACCCGGTCGGCCACCCCGAGCTCGGCGGCGAGCTTCTCCAGGTCGGTCCGCAGGACGCCGTCGCCGATCAGGTCCAGGTGCAGCCGGTCGACCACGGCCAGCGCGCGCAGCAGGGTGGCGTGGCCCTTGTACTCCTGCAGCGACGCGACGCAGAGCCCGCGCACCGGACCCGACGCCGGGATGCTCCGCGGCACGAACGGGTACGCCGCCGTGTCCACCCCGCAGTGCACGAGGTCGACCTCGGTGCCGGTCCCCAGGTCGTCGAGCAGCGCGCGGTTGAACTCCGAGATGGTCACCACGAACTCCGCGTCGGCGACCTTGCGGTGCAGCATCGAGGCGTCGACGTACAGGTCGTGCGCGTGCGCCGTGAAGGAGTACGTCGTGCCCGCCAGCCGCCCGCAGACCCACGCCGCCAGCGCCGGGTAGGTCGCGTAGTGGGCGTGCACGTGCGCGCCCGTGCCGGCGAGCTGACGCGCGTGGCTGGTGGCGAGCGCGAACGCGATGAGCGCGCGCGGGAGCAGCGCCGGGCTGCCGGTATGGGCGCGCACCACGATGGCCAGGGCCGCGAGGAGCCGCAGCGGGCGGGTGGCGAGCGCCCAGGCCAGGCCGCGGGCCGCGTCGGCGCGCGAGGGCCGGACCAGCCGCGGCACCCACGGCCGGGCGACGTCGTGCACCGTCGTGTCCGGCGACGGGAAGAGCGACCGGACGCCGACCTCGACCCCGGGCAGCCCGGCGAGCGCGTCGAGCTCGCGGACGATGAACGTCTCCGACGTGCGGGGGAAGCGCGAGGTGAGGTACTCGATCCTCATCGGACCGCGTCGTAGTAGAGGGCGCGGAGGTTCCCCACCCAGGCGCGGGCGGAGAAGTGGGCGTCGACGTGGGTGGCCGCGGCCGCGCCGAGCGCCTGGGATCTCGGGGAATCGGCGAGCAGGCCGGCGACCGCGTCGGCGATCGCGGCGGGGTCGTGCGGCGGCACGAGGAGGCCGGTCTCCCCGGGGACGACCATGTCGGGGATCCCGCCGATCGCCGAGGCCACCACGGGCTTCCCCGAGGCGCCGGCCTCCATCACCACGGTCGGGAGGTTCTCGCCGTGCGTCGACGGGAGCAGTACGACGTCAGCCGCCCGGTACACGTCCGGCATGTCCGAGCGCACCCCGGCGAAGCGGACGGCGTCGTGCAGGCCGAGGTCGGCGACCCGCTTGCGCAGGTCGTCCTCGAGCTCGCCGCCGCCGACCAGCGCGAGGACCGCGTCGGGGAAGCGGGCGCGCACCGCGGGCCAGGCGGAGAGCGCGACGGGGATCCCCTTGAAGTCGCGGAAGGCGGCCGGGACCACCACGACGTGCTCCGCTCCCCCGCCGAGCGCGGCGCGGACCTCCGGGTCCGCGGGGCCGGGGCGGTAGAGCGTGAGGTCGATGCCGTTGTGCACCACCGACCAGTTCGGCGGTGTCGCTGTGGGTCGGTAGGCGCGGTGGAAGGAGTCGAGGGAGGCCTGGGAGACGAACACCGCCCCACGGCTGCGGGTGGCCGCCGCGACGGCCAGCCGCTCGCGCTGCGCGGCGCGCCCCTCCAGCGGCCGCTGGACGTGGTGGAAGGTGCAGACCGCCGGCCGCCGCGCGATCGCCGCCGCCGGCACCGCCAGCGTCATCGCCATCTCGAGGTGGGCGTGCACCACGTCGCACCGCGAGCGCCGGATCTCGGCCACCAGCCGCGGGACCGCGGTCGGATCGAGGAGGCGCTTCACGCCGAGGTTGCGCGGCTCGATGCCGCTGTCCCTGAGGATCTCGACGGTCTTCGCCGCGTTGTGCGACGCCGGGCCCACCGCGACGATGTCCAGCTCGAGGCCGGCGTCGCGGGCGGCGACGGCCAGCGGCGCCAGGAGGGTCTCGGCGCCGCCCATGCGGAAGGCGTCGATCAGCGTCAGGACACGCACGGGCACCCCCGGTGGCTGCTTCAGGACTGGCTGGTCGAGGACTGGCTACTCAAGAACTTGGAGCCGACTCCACGGGACGTTCCGGAGGGAGTCGTAGTCACCGGTGAAACCGGCCGCGCGGTAGACGGTACCGAGATTCCCGGACGTTGAGTCGCGTTCGAGCTCGAAGCTGATGCTGAGGCCGGCGCCGCCCTTGTCCATGACGAAGCCGCCGTACCGCTTGAGCGCCTTGGCGACCGCCCGCTCGCCGGGCGTGAGGTCGAGCGCCTTGAGCCTCACGCCGGGAGCGAGCCGGAGCCGGCTGCCCATCGGGAGGCAGTCGGAGCGGGTCGAGTCGCCGTCGGTCTTCAGCGCGGGCCTGACGAAGACGCCCCGGCACACGTTGCTGGACTGGAACGCCAGCGCGTGCCTGATCCGGCCGGAGGCCACCTCGTGGGTGCGGACGACGCCCCCGAGGCGGGAGGCGCCCGAGCCGGTGGCGGCGCCGCCCCAGCCGCGGCCGGTGATCGAGTTGATCGCGCCCCACGAGGCCGTCCAGGTGCTGCCCCACTTCGCCGCCTGCCAGAACTCGTAGCTCCTCCCGGCGGCGCGGTCGACCACGACCAGGGCGCCGTCGGAGCCGGTGTGCGGCCGGGCCTTGTCGGGGATCGGGATCCGGACGCCGCTGAACGGGCAGGGGCCCCAGGTGTAGACGCGGCAGCCGACCGAGTACGTCGGGGCGTCGCCGGCGGCGTACAGCGGGATCGCGAACTCGTAGAGGTTCGCGTAGACGGCGTCGGCGGGGACGACCGCGGCGACCTGGGCGGCGCTGCCCCGGGCGACGTCGGCGGCCCTCGCGTCCTTCTGCCGCCACGGGCTCCTCTCCGAGAAGAGCTGGTTCGGGATGCCCCTCGTCATGCCGCTCGCCCTGGCCGCGGCCGCCCTCTCCGCCGGAGGCGGGGTGGCCGTCCCCGGGCAGGTCACGAGGAGGACGCCGGTGACGCAGGCGAGGACGACCGCCGGCACCAGCCAGCGTCGCCGTCGGACGGAGGGACCCGAGAGAATCATGCGACTCAGCGTCGCAGACAGACCAGCCACCGCTCGACCCCTCCGCCGACTGCTGAGACCGGCCTACCGGGACCGCCGGCGCCGCACGAGCACCACCGCGCCCGCCGCGACGGCGACGACGCCGAGCGCCACGGTGACCACCGGCCCGCCGACGGCCTGCACCTCGTGCACCACGCCGAACGCCAGCGCGCCCGCGGCGCCGACCGCGAGGCCGCGCAGCCCGAGGCGGTAGCCCGCCCACTCCCCCGGCGTCGCCCGCACCAGGACGACGAGGAGGATGACCGTCACCGCCACCAGCCCGACCAGGTAGGCGAGCGCGGCCCCGGTGGCGCCGTACTCCCGGCTCAGCGGGACCGCGAGCGCGATCGTGAGCAGCATCGCCAGCACCCAGCCGACCGAGACCACGACGGTCCGGCCGAGCGCGTTGAGCGCCTGGCTGAACACCATCGTCAGGGCGGCGACGCCGCCCGAGACGAGCAGGATCGCCAGGGCGCCCTCGGCGGGGAGGAAGTCCTCGCCGAAGAACGTCAGGCCGGTCCGGCTCGCGCCCGCCGCCGCGCACAGCCCGACGAAGAGCGGGACGAACGTGCGCTGCAGGGTGGCCACGATGTCGTACACGAAGCCGCCCAGCCCCGAGCCCGCCTGCCGGTCCTCGTGCAGCCGCTTGACCAGCGAGGGGTAGATGATCGCCGCGAGCCGGTAGTGGACGTCGAAGATCCGGATCGCGATGCTCTGCGCCCGGCTGAACGCGCCGACGACGGCGATCGGGGCGAGCGCGCCGAGGATCCAGAGCAGGCCCTGGGACTGGAAGCCGATCGCGAGCGCGCCCGGCGCGACCGTCAGGCCGAACTTGTACAGCCCGGGGACCTCGCGCCAACCCTCGCGGAAGCCGCCGCGCCCCGCCCGCCAGGACAGGTACGGGCGGGCCTGCCACAGCCGGTAGCCGAGGCTGACCACCGACGCGATCAGCGAGGCGAACGTGATCGCCCACACTGAGTGCGTGACCACCGCGAGGGCGGCCGAGGCGACGGTCAGCGTGAGCGAGTTGAGGATGCGCGCGGTGGCGAGCGGCCCCGCGGCGCGGTACGCCGACAGCACGCCGTCGAGGTTCCAGGCGAGCTTGTCGAAGAGGAGGTAGCCCCCCAGCAGCGCCAGCATCGGGCCGACCGCCTGCGGCACGTCCGCCGCGTCGCGCAGGTAGATCGCGGTGCCGACCGCGACCACCGGGAGCAGCACGACGGTGACGCCGAGCGAGGCCGAGATGGTGGCCAGCGCGATGCCCGACCCCTTCACCGACCGCGGCGGCTCGACGGCCAGCAGGCGGACCAGCGCGACGTCCTCGCCCAGCGTCGTGATCACCGAGAGGGCGGCGATGGCGGCGTACGCCAGGGCGAACTCACCGAGGATCGAGGCGCCGTAGATGCGGGAGATGACCACGGCGCTGATGAGCCCCAGGGCGATGTTGGCGAACGAGCCGAACATCGCGATGTTGGTGGCGCGCTTGAGAAACCCCTGGTCCCCGCTGTCGGGTGCGCTCTCCGGGGTGCGCTCCGGCGTGTTCTCGGTGGTGGTCACGTGGGGGTCCCCGATCGGTTGCGGGTGCGGGCGACGAGGTGGGAGAGCCGGAACCGCCAGCGCCTCCTCCGTCGTGGGACGAGCAGTGGGGTCAGCCCGGTGACGACGGCCTCCTCGGCCGGCCGTCCGCGGGCGATGGCGGAGCGGGAGGCGAGCCAGAGCACGTTGCCGGCCAGCTCGTGGCCGGTCAGCCGGGGCCCGACGACCTCGGGCCGGCGCTCGAGGTCGACGCTGAGCAGGTGCGGCAGCACGGCGGCGATGTGGCTGAGGCCGACGTTGGTGCGCGAGCTCATCGAGGCCTCCGCGACCCGGTAGAAGAAGGTCGCGCCGGGCGTGCAGTGGACCGGGCCGAGCAGGGAGACCGCCAGCCAGAACCCGTAGTCCTCGGCGGCGGCGAGCGCCGCGGGGAACCCGCCCGCGGCCCAGAAGTGCTCCCGGCGGAACAGGCCGTTGGCGGAGGTGATCGGGTTGCCGTGGAGGAAGTCCTCGTGCCGCAGCAGCCAGGCCCCGTCCGCCAGCGGCTCGACCGGGAGGTCGCGGATCGTCGAGGGGTCGGGGATCACCCGCGGCGGGACGGAGGCGGCGCGCGGCGGCCCCGGGATGTCGAGCGGGTCGGCCGTCCGCGGGTCGGCGAGCGGGCTGGTGGAGAAGCGGATGCTGCCCGCGCTGAGCGCGTGCGCGTCCGGGTGCGCGGCGGCGTACTCCAGCAGGAGCGCGAGGTGCTCGGGGTGCCAGACGTCGTCGCCGTCGAGGAACGCGACCCAGTCCGTGCCGAGCGCCGCGGCGCCGCGGTTGCGGCCGACGGCCAGGCCGCTGGCCGGGATGGGCATCACCCGGACCTCGGGCCAGCGCGCCCGCACGAGGTCGGCGGTGCCGTCGGTCGAGGCGTCGTCGACGAGCAGCACGGTGACCGGGCCGGGGTAGGTCTGGGCGAGCACCGACTCGATGGTGTCGGCGACGAGGTGGGCGCCGTTGCGGACCGGGATCACCACGCCGACGCTGGGCAGTGCCGCACCCGTCCCGCCGGTCATCGCGGGACCCGCTCGGTCAGGTGGGCGGCGACCCGCTCGGCGGCGACCGCCCAGGACTGCTGCACGTGGTCGTGGCCGGCGTCCCCGAGCCGCTGCGCGAGGTCCGGGTCCAGGAGCAGGCGCACCATCGCGTCCGCGAGCGCCGGCGGGTCGCTCGGCGGGACGAGCAGGCCGGTGACCCCGTCCCGGATCGCCTCGGGGAGGTCGCCGACGGTGGTGCCGACGACCGGCCGGCCGAACGTGTACGCCAGGTGCGCGACGCCGCTCTGGCTGGCGCGCACGTACGGCGTCACCACCACCCGCGCCTCGCCGACGGTGCCCGGCACGTCCTCGACGGCGACGTACCCGGGCCGGGGGCTCACCCCGCCGATGCCCTGGGCGCGGGCGAGGAGCGCGGCGCGGTCGACGTCCGCGCCGACGGCCCCGGCGAGCACCAGCCGCGCCTCGGGGAGCTCGTCGCGGACCAGCGCCCAGGCGTCGAGCAGGACGTCGATGCCCTTGTAGGTCGTCCAGGTGCCGAAGAAGAGGGCGACCGGCGCGGTCGAGGCCGCCGGCCGGACCGGCGCGGTGCCGCCGGCGAGCGCGGCCTCGTCGCCGTGCGGGATGACGACCACCGGGCACCGCGGCCGCCAGTGGTCGAGCACCGCGGACCGGGTCCGCTCGCCCAGGACGAAGGCGACGTCCAGTTCCCGCCACGCCGCGCCGAAGGTGCGCTCCAGCAGCGCGCCCGACCTGGGGGTGCTGGTGTCCCTCGCGTCCGAGCGCGGGAACGGCTCGTGGGCGACGATCCCGATCCGCGTGCCCGGGAGCAGGCGCGCGATCGCGACCGCGAAGGCGGGCTCGAAGGTGAAGCGCCAGTGCTGGAACAGGACCGCCCCCGGCCTCAGGCGCACGAGGTGGACCGTGAGGACGACCCACGCCAGGACCAGCCGGGCGGCGCGCCAGCCGCGGCGCGCGAGGCGGACGGCCCTCGGCGCGTCCTCGCCCTCGGTGGGGTGCCAGGTCGGCAGCACCGGCCTGATCTCGAAGCCGGGCACGCCGCTGTCGAGCTCGGGGTCGGGGCCGGTCAGCAGCACGACCTCCTCGCCCCGGCGGGCGAGGGCGCGGCCGAGCTGGGCGGCGTACTGGAAGAGGCCGCCCGACGGCGACATCTCGACCAGGACGATCTGCCGGCCGGTCACGCCAGCGCCTCCTCACGGGGCATCGTGGTCGGGGCCGGGGCGGCCGGGGTACGCCGGCGGCGGAACCGCGCCAGCAGCAGGACCCCGCCACCGGCCAGGGTCGCCGAGCCCGCCGCGAGCAGCAGCCCGGGCGTCGGGTGGGTCCGGTGCCGGGTGGTCGTCGGCTCGCCCACGAGCCGCAGCACGTAGCCGAGGTAGGGCTTCGCCGCGCTCCTCCCCTGCGCGCGGTCGATCGCGACCCGCAGCTGCTCGGCGGCGGTCCCGCGGTCCGGGGCCTCCGCGCTCACGGTGATCAGGCCGCGGACCGGGTCCGACACCGCGCTGACAGCGGCGTCGTCCGGGTCGATCACCAGGGCGGCGTACGACGGCAGCGTGCTGCGCCGGGTGCGCAGGTCGAGCAGGTAGGAATACCAGCCGTCGTGCTCGTCGAGGACGGGGACGAGCGTGACCTGCTGGGTGGCGGTGGCGGCGGTGCCCGCCGTCGCGCGGGCGACGCCGAGGCCGACCGCGGTGGCGACCGCGACCGCCGCCGCCACCGTCCCCGTCCAGCGCAGCAGCCGCGCGCGGGTCGCGGCCGGGACGGGCGGGCCCGCGTCGGAGAGCACCGCGACGCCGAGCGCGAGGAAGACGGCGAGGGTCCGCGGGAACGCCAGGTGCAGCAGGACGCTCGCCAGCGCCCAGGCGAGCAGGGCCGCCGGTGGGGCGGCCGCGAGCACCAGGCGCCCCGGCGCCCACTGCCGGGTGCGGGCCAGCGCGACGAGCGTCATCGCCAGGAACCCGCCGAACATCACCGCCCAGCCGGCCAGCCCGACCACGCCGGTGTCGGAGAGCAGCTCGAGGTAGAGGTTGTGCGTGGCCGGCGGCGGGTCGGGCACGGCGGTCTCGACGAACCCCGCGTAGGCCGGCACCAGGCCCTCGTAGGTGCCGGGCCCCGAGCCGACCAGGGGCCGCTCGGAGAAGATCTTCCACGCGACCTCCTGCGCCTCCACGCGGCCGAGCACGGAGGGGTCGACGGTGTACTTCGTCGCCGTGGACGACGCCTGCTCGACGAGCAGCAGGAACCGGTCGCCGATGCCGGGGACGAGGAACGCGGCCACCACGACGACGGGCACCAGCCGCAGCCCCAGTCGGCGCGCCCGCGGGCCGCTCGCCACCACCCACACCGCGACGGCCACCCCCGCCGCGAGCAGCGTGCCGCGCGACTGGGTCAGGTAGACGCCGGCGGCGATGGCGAGCGCGGCGCCGGCGTGCAGCAGGCCCTGCCAGCGGCGCGCGTTGCTGGTGCCGGAGCTCAGCTGGTGGGTGGCCAGCGCCAGCGCGAACGGCAGGCCCATCACCAGGTGCCGGCCCCAGAAGTTCGAGTCGGGCAGCGGCCCCGAGTGCCGCGGCGTGACGATCAGCTCCCCCTCGTTGAGGGAGATCCGGGCGAACCCGGCGAACGCCGCCGGGTCGTGGAGGACCAGCTGGTTGACCACCGACAGGCCCGCGATCGCCGCCATCGTCAGCACCGCGGCCGACGCCACGAACCACGTCCGCCCGCCGAGCTGGACCAGCACCAGCACGATCAGCCCGAACGCCAGGTCGATCGCCACCCGGGCGATCGCGCCGACGCTCGCGCCGACGTCCACGCTGCTGGGGAGCGTGAGGACCAGCGAGCCGAGGTAGACCCCGACCAGCGCGGCCGCGAGGAACGTCCAGCGGTCCAGGCGCGCCCGCAGCTCCGGGCGCCGCAGCGCCAGCGCCGCCGCCACCGCGCCGTAGAGGAGCATCAGGCGGAAGACCGACGGCAGCCCCCACTCCGCCAGGACGCCGGAGACGTTGGCGACCTCCACGACCACCATCTGCGCGGCGACGAGCGCCGGCCGGCGTACCGAGTGGACGAGCAGGGGGACCGCGACCGCGAGCCCGAGCAGCGCCGCCCCGAGCGCGCCCGTCCCGGGCAGCTGGCTCATCGCCAGCGCCGCCCCGCAGGCCACGACGAACAGGGCCGGCCACGGGCCCTGGACGGTCGGCTCCCGTCGGACGCTCACGGCACGTCGTACGACGGCGCGGGCCCGCGGCGCGCGAGGAGCCGCGTGAGGGCCAGCCCCAGGCCGTAGCCGACGAGGCCGCCGGCGAGGGTGAGCACGAAGGTGCGCTGCCACCCGCCGGCCAGACTGGCGAGCTCGGTGCTGCTCGGCTCCTCCACCACGACCAGCGCGAACGGCCCCGACACGCTGGCCGCCTGGTCGGAGGCCTGGTCGATCACCGAGGCGAGCGCGGTCGCGGCGGCCTCCTCGCCGCCGGCGGTCAGCCGCATCGTGATCAGCGTCGTGTCCGGGACCGCCCCCGCCTCGAGCCCGAGGTCGGCGGCCTCCGTCCCGGCCCGCGACGCGGCCTCGTCCAGCCACGTCTGCTGGCCGAGCACGGCGGCCGCGGTGCGCGTCGCCTGGCCACCGCTGAGCACCTCCCAGCGGCCGCCGATCTCGGCCGGCCGGGTGCCCTCGGCCGGCGTCATCGCCAGCGTCGCCGTCGCCAGGTAGCGCGGCGGCGCCTCGCCGACCACGGCCGCCGCGACGATGCCGAGGAGGGCGCCGGCGACGGTGAGGCCGACGACGAGCCAGCGGCTCTGCCGCAGGACGGAGCGGATGCCCATGCGGTCTCCCCCCACCCTGACGGCCACCTGGCGCTCGGACTGCGGGAGCGTATCCGCCGCGCGCGCGTCGCGACGGCCGTTTGCCGGGGATGCCCACGCGGGGCGTCCCGGCGATGGTGCCGAGCGCCGCAGCCCCACGCCGCCGATCACCGCGGGACCTTCTTCCACAGCGCCGCGGAGTGGTCGCGCCGCCAGCTGTTCCGGGCCATCCGGCCCAGCGCCGCCGGCGGGACCGCCTGCATGCCGACCACGGCGGCCACCGGTCGCAGCGGGCCCGCGACCGGGACCGCGCCGCGGTAGCCGAGCACCAGGTACGCCGTCGCGGCGAGGACCGCCGCGCCGACGCCGCGCCCCCGCGCGGCCGCGGCCAGCACGCCCGACCAGAACGCGACCGGCCCCAGGGTCATCCGCACGTACTTGTGGGCGATGTAGTGCCGCCCGACCGGCCAGCGCGCCAGGTGCCGCAGCCGCGGGGTCGCCTCGGTGAGCACCCCCTCGGCCATGCGGACCCGCCGCTCCCACTGGTCCGCGGGCGCCGCCGCCGGCTCGGAGGTGAGGATCGCCGTGGCCTTCGTGACGCGGCGACCGCGCGCCACGTAGTGCGCCGCCAGCTCGAAGTCGTCCAGGATCGCCGTCGCCGAGAGCGGCACGTAGTCGGCCCGGCGCGTCGCGAGGAACTCCCCCGCCACCGCCAGCGTCTCCCCGTCCGAGGACCGACCGGCCAGCACCCGCTCGTAGAGCCAGAAGGCGCGCTCCGAACCACCCGACTCCGTCTTCGTGGCCGTCACCAGGTGGCTCTCGCGGAGCTTGTCGACCGCCAGGTCCAGCCACCCCGCGGGGCCGATCTCGCAGTTGGCGTCGGTGAAGACCACGACGTCGGCCACGCTGCCGGCCACGCCGGTGTTCAGGGCGACCGCCTTGCCCTCCCGCGGTCGCACCACCACCTGGTCGGCGCCCGCGCGGGCCGCCGCGGCGGCCGTCAGGTCGTCGCTGGCCAGCACGACGACGCGGGCCGCGCCGTCGTACCGCTCGAACTCGGCGCGCAGCGACGCGACCTTCGGGCCGATCGTCGACGCCTCGAGGTACGCCGGCACCATCACGTCGACGCTGGGCGAGCGCGTCAGCGGGGTCAGCCGCGCGCCACCGGTCCAGGTCGGGCCGGGGCGGGCGAGCAGGGGGATGGTCACGCAGGCCGCGAACGCGCCGGCGGCGGCGAGCGCGACGTGGGAGCTTCTGTCCACGCGGGGAGCTTTCTGGACGAGCGTGCGTGAGCAGCTCTGCTCACGGGAGGCGTGGAGCAGAGTGCCCGTTGTGCCGCCGCTGCGCCGCCGTATCCCGAGTGGTTCTTCCCACGTTCCCGAACCCGTCACCTCCCGCCGCCAGCAGCGTTGTGCAGCCGGCGTCGCCCCGGTGGGTCGAGTGGTTCAGCGGGTGGGGCGGAAGTGGATGCCCACGTCGGGGTCGACGATCGTCTCCTGGGCGGCGGGCAGGCCGCCGACGAGCAGCGCGGCGTCGGTCGGGGTGTTGCGCTTGAGCAGCGCCAGCCCGATCGGGCCCAGCTCGTGGTGGCGCGCCGAGGAGCCCATCGCGCCGATCGCCCGGTCCTTGCCGGCCGCGGTGATCTCCTCGCCCGGCGCGGGCAGCCGGTTCTCCGAGCCGTCCAGGTGCAGCAGCGTCAGCCGGCGCGGCGGACGGCCCAGGTTGTGCACGCGGGCCACCGTCTCCTGGCCGCGGTAGCAGCCCTTGTCCAGGTGCACCGCGGCCCAGGACGACTCCCCCTCGAGCCAGCCGACCTCGTTGGGGATGGTGCGCTCGTCGGTGTCCACGCCGAAGCGGGGCTCGCCGCGCTCGATCCGCAGCGCCTCGAAGGCCCACAGGCCCGCGGCGGGACCGGCCGCGTCGGCGTACTGCTGGAGCTGGTCGCGCGGGACGAGGTCGTAGCGACCGATGGTTTCGAGGCTCGGCGCCGGGGCGCCTCGCACCTCAACCACCGGAGACGTCGGCCGCCACATGACGGCGACGTCGTCGACCTCGGCGATCTCGACGCGGGTCATGAACTTCATCCGCTCCAGGAACTGCACCAGCGCGGCCGCGCGGCCGGGCTCGGTGTGGGCGGTGAACGCCTCGCCGTCGTCGACGCCGGAGAAGGCGTGCTCGATGTGGCCCTGGGGGCTCAGCACCAGCGCGTTCACCCACGTGCCGGGGGCCAGGCCCTCGAAGTACTGCGTGGTCAGCGAGTGCAGCCAGCCCAGCCGCTCCGGGCCGCTGACGCGGAGGACGTCGCGGTGGGAGAGGTCGACGAATCCCTCGCCCGCGGCGAGCGCGCGCTGCTCGCCGTACAGCGAGCCGTAGTGCGCCGCGACGCCGGCGTCGGCACCGTCGCCGGCGACCGCTCCGGGCAGGTTCAGCAGGGGGCTGGTCACTGGTTCTCCTCACACTCCGAGCACAGTCCGAACACCGTCAGGTGTCCCACATCAGGAGTGAACGCATGGGTGGTGGTCAGGGATTCCACGAACGGCGCCGCCTCCTCCACCTCGACCGAGACCACCCGCTGGCAGCCGCGGCAGACCAGGTGGAAGTGCTCGTGCCCGCTCGTGGAGTGGTACGTCGGCGCGCGGTCGCTCAGGTGCGCGTGCCGGACCAGGCCGAGCTCCTCGAGCACCTCCAGCGTCCGGTAGACCGTCGAGGCGTTGACCGTGGAGGCGGTGGTCTGGACGTGGGCCAGCACCTCGTCGGGGGTGGCGTGGCCGAGCTCCTCGACAGCGGCGAGGATCAGCTCGCGCTGGGGCGTGAGGCGGTAGCCCTTCGCCCGGAGCCTGGCACGCCAGTCAGGCACGCTTGAGCCTCGCCCACAGGTGGGGCTGCAGCTCCTGTCCGACGGCGGCCATGTCGTAGGCGTAGAGCAGGTCGCCTTCGACGTTGCCGTACATGCGGTGCCCGCCGGTGACCTCCTTGGCCGTGTCGGTGTAGCCGACGCCGGCGGTGTGCAGCTCGACCTTGCCGGCCTCGGCCTGGCCGTACCAGATCTCGCTGATGCCGCTGCTGTGAGCGAGCACCAACTCCAGCTTGCCGTCGCCGATGGCCCGCACGAACCCGGTCTCCAGCGCCGCGTCGCGGACCTTCTTGCCCTCCTCGTCGACGATCCAGGACCGCGCGAAGTAGTGGAAGAACGGTCGGCCGTCGTGGGTGAAGATCAGCTCCTGGCCGTACTGGAACTTGTCGATCGTCGGATAGTCGCCGTGCCCGTTGCCCCGCCAGGTGCCGAGCATCCACGCGATCGGGCCACAGTTGGGGTGCAGGTTGTCGGGGAGTTCGAACGCCACGTCGGGTGAGTCTAGTCGGGACCTAGGGTGAGCCCATGACTCGCGAGCTCCTGGTCAAGGTCACCTGCGGTCCCGAGGCCCCCGAGCGGCTCAACCAGGGCTTCACCGTCGCGGCCACGGCGGCGGCCTCCGGCGTACCGGTCTCGCTGTGGCTGACCGGCGACGCGGCGTGGATGGCGGTGCCCGGCCGGGCCGCCTCCTTCGACCTCCCCTTCGCCACCCCGCTCGCCGAGCTGCTCGACGCGGTGCTCGCGCTCGGGTCCGTCACCGTCTGCGGGCAGTGCGCCGCGCGGCGGGCGCTCGGCGAGGGCGACCTGGTGGAGGGGGCGCGGATCGCCGGGGCGGCGGTCTTCGTCGAGGAGGCGCTGCGGGACGGGGTGCAGGCGCTCGTGTACTGACGCGGGAGACTCAGCGCCAGCGATCCGACGGTTTCGCCCGCAGGCCGATCCGCCGCTCGAGCTCGCCCAGCTCGGCCATGACGTCCGCGGCGACCCAGACCCGGTTCCGCCCCCGCCCGGTGATCTCGTCGAGCACCCCGGCGTCGGTCAGTCGGTCAAGCGCCTCGTACGTGCGGATGGGGGTCGAGCCGCTCACCTCGCGGGCGAGGGCGATGTCGAGGATCGGGTGGTCCAGCAGCCCCGCCAACAGCCGGTCGACCGACGAGCCGCGGCGTGCCGGCACGGCCTGCCGCCACACTGTCGGGAGCGAAGCCAGGTGGTCGGCCGAGACCGCCGCGGCGCCCGCTGCGGCGATGGCCGACTCGGCGAGGTGGGCCACGATCGGGTCAGGGTCGCCCGCGCGGTAGGCGTCGAGGCGATCGAAGTGGGCGTCGACGTCGGCCAGCATGGCGGCCGCGATCGGGACCGTCACGGACCGGGTCACGCCGCGCCGCCGCAGCACGGCACCGATGATCGCGCGGCCGACCCGGCCGTTGCCGTCGGTGAACGGGTGGATCGCCTCGAACTGCGCGTGCGCGATCGCGGGCTGCGGCACGCCGCCGAGGTCCCCGCGGTTGGCGAACGCGACCAGGTCGCGCATCAGCGGCTCGACCAGGTCGTGGGGCGGCGGGACGTGGATGGCACCGCGCGGCGTGAAGTCGCTGCCGCCGATCCAGTTCTGCACCCGCCGGTACCGCCCCGCGTGCGCGCCTTCGACGCGGTCATCCCGCAGCAGCTCGCGGTGCGCACCAAGGATCGCGCGCTCGGTCAGCGGCGCGCCGCCGTCGGTGGCGGCGCTCAGCGCCCGCACCGCCCGGCTGGCGGCGACAGTACGACGCGCGGCCGCCCCCGCGTCAGCGCCGAGGCTCGCCCGGGCGATGTCATCGAGGTCGGCGTACACGTGCTCGATCTTCGACGAGGCGACCGACTCCGTGCGTACGAGCAGGTCGCCTATGCCGCTGAGGTGGTGGGCGCGGCCCTCGAGGTCGGCGACCGCCCGCGACGCCTCCTCCCCGGCGCGCAGGGTCGCCGGCTGGAGGTCGAGCCGTAGGCCCGCGATGGCTGCGGGGACCTCGACCTCCACCGAAGCCAGCCCGCGGCGCCTGCCATTCACTCCCCCACCGATACTTGGAAGACTCTTGTTATCGCTTATCTCCATAAACGAGAACAAGGGTCTCCATGCTCTCGGTTGCGCCCGCGAAGTGACCTGTGCCCGCCTCCTGCGACAATCGCCGCGTGCGAGCGGTGGTGCAGCGGGTCTCCTCGGCATCGGTGACGGTCGACGGGCAGGTGGTCGGGGCGATCGACTCCCCCGGCCTGCTGGTCTACCTCGGCGTCACCCACGACGACGGGCCCGCCGAGGTCGAGTGGATGGCGCGCAAGCTGCACACGCTCCGGATCCTCCGCGACGAGCAGTCGCTCTCCGACACCGGCGGCGGCGCGCTCGTGGTCTCCCAGTTCACCCTGTACGGCGACGCCCGCAAGGGCCGCCGCCCCACCTGGGTAGCGGCGGCGCCGGGCCCGGTGAGCGAGCCGCTGTACGACGCGGTCTGCTCCGCCCTCGCCGACCTCGGGACACGCGTCGAGCGGGGCGTGTTCGGGGCGGCGATGACCGTGGCGTCGGTGAACGACGGGCCGTTCACGGTCTGGCTGGAGACGCCCTGACGCTCAGGCTGACCGGTTCACGTCCAGCACGCTGACGCCGAGCCCGTGCCAGGCGGCGATCAAGCCGGCGTCGCCCGTCGCGGCGACCACGTCGTCGTCGGCCACCGCCTCGGCTGCTGCGCAGTGCACCGCGTCGTAGCCACGAAGAGCGCTCGATCGGGCCAGCGCGGCCGCGCGCTGCGCGAGACCGTCGGACAGGTCCACGACGTCGAGGTCCGGCCAGATCGCGACGAAGGCGCCCCATGCCTGGTCGTACCCGTCGCTCGTCAGGCGGCCCTGACGCTCGGCCATCGCGAGCGCGGCGCCCGTCTCGACGTACGTCAGTCGAGAGGTGACCCGCCGATCCGCGTCCTGCCAGGCACGTCGACAGAGCGCACTCGTCGGTTCCGCGATGAGGATCGGCACGACCGCGGAGGTGTCGAAGTAGACGATCAACGTCGCTGCTCAGCGACCAGGTCGCTGACGGTCCCCGATGCCTCGACCGACGGCGGGAGCGCCTGTGGCGTTCGGCGCGCCGGCGTCACCAGGCCGTCGGCGATCAGCTGCTCGAGCTTGGTGGGCGTCCCCACCGGAACGATCCGCGCGACCGGGCGGCCGTGATCCGTCACGGTGATCGTCCGGCCCTCGCGCACGACAGCCAGGTGCTTGCTGAGAGCGTCGCGCAACTCGCGCACCCCGACGTCCATCATGCCTCCCAGTGGCCACAATTGAGGATTCCAGTGTAGCCACTTCGGTCGCACATCCGAGGCAGAGGACGAGGGCCTGTGGAGATCCTCAGCCCGCCGGCGTGCGGTCGACCAGGTGCCCGAAGACGATGCTCCGGTTGTCGGTGTGGAACAGCTCCGAGCAGGTGATGAGCGTGATCAGCCGCCTGCTGTCGGCGGTGGGCGTGGGGCCGTCGCCCGGGTTGTCCGGGTACGGGTCGAGCACCCAGGTGTCGGTGAACGGCAGGATCAGGTCGGTGCCGCCGAGGTCGAGCTCGTAGGTGAAGGTCGCCTTCCGGGTCTGCACGATCACCCGGTCCCCGTCGCGCAGCTCCGGGAAGTCCGCGAACGGCTGACCGTGGGTCACCCGGTGGGCCGCCAGCACGTAGTTGCCGGCCCTGCCGGCCTCGCCGGTCCCCTCGACGTGCCCGATGCCCGCGGCCAGCACCTCGTCGGTCGACCCCTCCAGCACGGGGACCGCGAAGTCGTCGCCGAACCGCGGGACCCGCAGGATCGCGCTGGCGTCGCCGAAGTCGGTGGTCGCGGTGTCCTCACCGTCCTGCCAGGCGCGCTCGAGGTTCTGGGTGACCTCGTCCTGCTTCCGCGCGGACTCCCAGTTGGTGCCCCAGATCTGCCAGCCGAGCCAGCCGAGGATGGCGAGCCCGACCAGGATCATCACCAGGCCGAGCGCCATCAGCACCCGCCATGCCCAGCGGCGCCGGGGCCTCGCCGGGGTCTCGGGGGCCGCGGGCTCCTCGGTGAGCTCGTCCTGGGTCATGACGCGACCCTACGTCGCCGGCACACCTCCGGTGGTTGAGGTGCGAGGAGCGCTAGCGACGAGCCTCGAAACCACCACCGACGGACGAGGGTGGTTTCGAGGCTCGCTTCGCTCGCACCTCAACCACCGGAAGGGTTCAGGCGGGGCGGCGGGCCAGGCGCAGGCCGAGCAGGTACATCTCACAGCCCAGGCAGAACCCGAAGACCGCGTTCAGCAGCGCCGCGAAGATCGCGAAGCCCGCGGCCACCTGGGCCAGGGCGAGCGCGCCGGTCAGGTAGCCGATCAGCGACAACGTGGCGAAGACCAGGCCGACGGCCTGCGCGAAGCGCGGCGGGCGCGGGTCCTCCAGCTCGGCCGGCGGGGTCAGCCGCGGGCGCACGAGGCGGCGGAAGGCGATGCCGGTCGGGGTGTGCTGGATGCCGGCGACGACACCGATCGCGAAGCACGCGGCCTGCGCGCCCATGATCACCGCGGAGACCGCGACGCTGGGGCTGAGCAGGGCGGCGGCCAGGATCACCGTGGTGATGCCGGCCGTGAACCGCGGCCCGCGGGGGTCGATGCCGGTCATGCGGTCTCCTTCAGTGCGTCGAGGGCGGCGAGCACCTGGTCGCGGCGCGGGGCGCCGGAGGCCCGGGTGACCTCGACCCCGGACGGGTCGAGGACGAGCGTGGTCGGGGTGCGCCGTACGTCGAGGGCGCGCACGAGGTCGAGGTGCTTCTCGGCGTCGACCTCGAGGTGGACGACGCCGTCGGTGCGGGCGGCGACGTCGGTCAGCAGCGTGCGGGTGGTGCGGCAGGGGGCGCAGAAGGCGGAGGAGAACTGGACGAACGTCGCCCGCTCGCCGGGGACGGCGTCCGGAATCGCGGCGGCGATCCGGGTCCAGGTGGTTTCGAGGCTCGGCGCCGGGGCGCCTCGCACCTCAACCACCGGGGCGTCGGCGCCGCGGAACGCGCCGTCCGTCGTACGACGGTAGAGGCCGAACCCGAGGGCGAGGACCACCGCGGCGGCCAGTACGACGATTCCGGTCATGTCTCCTCCAACGTCGATGGCGGACCCCGTCATCCGGGGCCCGCCATCGATCGCGTCACATCGGGTCGTTCACCCTCAGAGGGTGATGGTCACCTCGGCCACCGAGCCCACGGCCGCGTGCACGCGGCGGTCGGTCGGCTCGGCCTTGGGGGCCAGGGTCCGCAGGGTCCAGTCGCCGTCGCCGGCGAAGAACCGGAAGTGGCCGCTGGCCGAGGTGGGCACCTCGGCGGTGAACTCACCGGACTTGTCGAGCAGGCGCACGTAGGCGTTCGGCACGGGCTCGTCGCCGCGCAGCACCTGCCCCTGGATCACTGCCTCCTTGGCGACGTTGACGCCGTCGAGGGAGAGGCCGCCCTTGGTCGCGCCGCACATCAGGCGTCACCCTTCTCGTCACCGAGCGCCACCGGGACGCCGACGAGGGAGCCGTACTCGGTCCAGGAGCCGTCGTAGTTCTTGACGTTCTCCTGACCCAGCAGCTCCTTGAGCACGAACCAGGTGTGCGAGGAGCGCTCGCCGATGCGGCAGTAGGCGATGGTGTCCTTGTCCCAGTCCACACCGGCCTCGGTGTAGATCTGGCGCAGGTCGTCGTCGGACTTGAAGGTGCCGTCGTCGTTGGCCGCCTTGCTCCACGGCACGTTCGCGGCGGTCGGGATGTGGCCCGCGCGCTGCGCCTGCTCCTGCGGGAGGTGGGCCGGGGCGAGCAGCCGGCCGGCGTACTCGTCGGGGCTGCGGACGTCGACCAGGTTCTGGGTGCCGATCGCGGCCACGACCTCGTCGCGGAAGGCGCGGATCGAGGCGTCCTGCTCGGTGGCGGTGTAGGAGGTCGCCGCGCGGCTCGGCAGCTCGTCGGTCAGCTCGCGGCTGTCCAGCTCCCACTTCTTGCGGCCGCCGTCGAGGAGCTTGACGTCGGTGTGGCCGTAGAGCTTGAAGTACCAGTACGCGTAGGCGGCGAACCAGTTGTTGTTGCCGCCGTACAGGACGACGGTGTCGTCGTTGGCGACGCCGCGCTCGGAGAGGAGCGCCTCGAACTGGGCCTTGTTGACGAAGTCGCGGCGGACCTGGTCCTGCAGGTCGGTGGTCCAGTCGAGCTTGATGGCGCCCTTGATGTGGCCCTTGTCGTAGGCCGAGGTGTCCTCGTCGACCTCGACCAGCACGACCTTCGGGTTGTCCAGGTTGTCCTCGACCCACTGGGCGGAGACGAGGGTGTTCTCGCGGCTCATTGCGTTCCCTTTGCAATCGGTTTCGAGTGGTACGGGCCTGGTGGCGCAGGCTCGCCCTGTTCTGGGTACGCCGACGTGGCGCCGGCGCTGCTGCTGCGGGTGACTGGCTCGGAGACGACGCGGGGTGGTCGTGGGGCGCGTTGATCGCGTGACCGGTTGCTGGCCGATCTGGCGTGGCGCCGGGAGTCAGTCGGGCTCGCCGGCCGGAAGGCCGGGTGCCGGGAGATGAACCCCGCTCAGCGCATGCGACACAGCGCCGAGGAGACGCGGCAGTTGTCCACCGCGCGGCGCTTGGTCAGCATGGTCTGGGGCATGGCGACAACAGTAGGGGCGGAAGTGCCGTTGCGCCCAATCGGGTCTCGCATCGTGATACCGCTGATCATATAATGAGATGGCGAGCGTGGAGATGCCGGTCGCTGGGTGGTGGAGGTCGGCGGGGTCTTGCGTCGTCACATCCCGATTGGCCCCTTTTTCGGCGTTTTCGGGGCCAATCGGGATGTGACGACGGACAGAACCCCAGCCCGCCGACAGCCCCTGTGGAGAGCGCGCACGCGGCGAAGCCGACCTCGGCAGCCTGACAGCGTGCTCCTCCATGTGACCCGGCCCGGAGTGGTCGCCCCCGTCGCCGTCGACCCCACCGGCCTGACCGGCCCCACCCGCAAGCAGGCCCGCGGGCCCCGGTGGCGCGGCACCAGCGCGAACCGCTTCGTCCCCGCCGGCGTCGACCCGACCGGCCTCGAGCAGCGGATCGTCGAGGCGATCGCCGGCGCACCGGACGGCGCCGCGGTCACCGGGTGGGCGGCGCTCGCGTGGAACGGCGGGCGGTGGTTCACCGGTACGACGGCCACCGGCGCGCCGATGCCAGTTCCCATCGCCATCGACGACCACCGGACCCTGGTCCGCGTCCCCGGCGCCCTGGCGTGCCACGACTGGCTGTTCGACGGTGAGGTGACGACGGTCGACGGCATCCCGATCACGGTGCCCGAGCGGTCGCTCTCCTTCGCCCTACGACGCGCGCTGTCCGACCGGTCGGCGATCGAGCTCATCGACATGGCGTACTTCGACGACCTCACCTCACCCGAGCTGTTCGGCCGGCACCTCGCGAGGCTCCGCAGCCGTCCCGGGGTCCGTCGCGCACGACGGGCCTTCGGTCGGGCCGACGAGAACGCATGGTCACCGATGGAGAGCGTCATGCGGTGCCTGTGGGAGGAGGCCGGCCTCGACCTGCCCCTGACCAACCCGCCGGTCTTCGACCGCGACGGCAAGCACCTGCTCACGCCGGACCTGCTCGACCCGACGGCCGGCGTGGCGGGCGAGTACTACGGCGCGGTGCACGCCGGCCTCGGCCCACGCCGGCGGGACCTCGTCCGCGAGGACCTCTATCGGGACACCGGCATCGAGCTCGTCCCGATGATGTCCACCGACATGCGCGACACCGGCCAGTTCGTGCGCCGCCTGCACCGGGCGTACGGGCGCGCGAGCGCGCGGGGGGCCGATCCGGACCGCCGTACGTGGACGCTCGAGCAACCCGACTGGTGGGTCGACACCTCCACCGTCGAGAGGCGGCGGGCGCTGTCGGCGTACGAGAGGGCGACCTGGCTCCGCCACAGGAGCTGAAGGTCGACCCGGGTTCTCGTCGTCACATCCCGATTGGCCCCTATTTCGGCCTTTTCGGGGCCAATCGGGATGTGACGACGCGCAACAGAGACAGGTCAGCCCCCGTGCAGCAACCGCCGCAGGTCCTCACGGTCGGCGTCGACCATCAGCTTCGCCAGCTCGGGCGCCCGCGTCGACGCCTCCCAGCCGAGCACGGAGCGCGCCTTGGAGGAGTCGCCGATCAGCGCGTCCACCTCGGCGGGGCGCTCGAACGCCTCGTTGTGCTTGACGTGCTCGACCCAGTTCAGCCCCGCGTGCTCGAAGGCAGCCGAGCAGAAGTCGCGCACCGTGTGTCCGACGCCGGTGGCCAGCACGTAGTCGTCGGGCTCGTCGGCCTGCAGCATCCGCCACATGCCCTCGACGTACTCGGGCGCGTAGCCCCAGTCCCGCACGGCGTCGAGGTTGCCGAGCTCCACGTGGTCGGTGATCCCGGCCTCGATCGCGGCGACCGCCTTGGTGATCTTGCGGGTCACGAAGTTCTCGCCGCGCCGCGGCGACTCGTGGTTGAACAGGATCCCCGAGACGGCGTAGAGGTCGTAGGCCTCGCGGTAGTTGACCGTCACCCAGTGCGCCTGCAGCTTGGAGGCGCCGTACGGCGAGCGGGGGTGGAAGACCGACGCCTCGTCCTGCGGCGGCGGGGTCAGCCCGAACATCTCCGAGGTCGACGCCTGGTAGAAGCGGCACTCCAGCCCGGCGGCGCGGATCGCCTCCAGCAGCCGCAGCGTGCCGATCGCGTTGGTGGACGCCGTGTGGTCGGGCATCTCGAAGGAGATCTTCACGTGGCTCTGCGCGCCCAGGTTGTAGACCTCGTGGGGCTCGATCAGCCGCACCAGGTTCACCAGGCTGACCCCGTCGGTGAGGTCGCCGTAGTGGAGGGTGAGGTGCGGGTGGTCCTGGAGGTGGTCGATCCGGCCCCGGTTGAGCATGGACGAGCGGCGCACGAGCCCGTGCACGTCGTACCCCTTGGAGAGCAGCAGCTCGGCGAGGTAGGAGCCGTCCTGGCCGGTGATGCCGGTGATGAAAGCGCGCTTCACCCGGCGAAGCCTACGGCGCGACGGCTCGCGTTCCGCAGGTGTTCACGATCAGCCGCCCGCGAACGGCGGCAGGAACTCGACCGCCTCGCCGGCCGGGACGACCACGTCCTCGGGCGCCAGCGAGCGCACCGGCCGGTCCCCGACCAGCACCGAGCAGACGGAGAGTACGTCGGCGGCACGGCCCGGGTGGCGCGCGACCAGGGCGTCGCGGAGCGCCGCCAGCGTCACCGGCGCGGGCAGCGCGACGTCCTCCTCGGCCACGCCGGTGGCCGCCCGGGCGGCGGCCCAGAAGTGCACCCGAATGACCTGTGTCTCACTCATTTTCAATCTCTTCCCCGTGACACGCATGTTTCGGTAAGGTCCCCCAAACGAAAATCGGCCGGAGCTCAACGTTGCGTTCTGGTCTCTCGGACGGCCATCAAGCCGCGATAGGAGACCATGGGATGAGCACTCTCCTGCTTCTCACCAGCGCGCTGCAACCCTCCGCCGAGGTCCTGCCCGGCCTCGCCCTGCTCGGGCACCAGGTGAAGATCCTCCCCGCCGAGGGAAGCGCACTGCTCGAGGCCCCCGAATCGGACCTGCTGCTGGTCGACGGTCGCCAGGACCTCGCGAACGCTCGCGACCTGTGCCGCCTGATCCGCGCGACCGGCACCGACATCCCGGTGCTGCTGGTGGTGACCGAGGGCGGCCTGTCGGTGGTGACCCACGACTGGGGCATGGACGACGTCGTCCTGCACACGTGCGGTCCCGCCGAGCTCGAGGCCCGGATCAAGCTGGCCATCGGCCGCCTCACCGCCGCCCGCGACGCCGCGGACCCGGAGGCCCACGTCATCCGCTCCGGCGAGGTCGTGGTCGACGAGGCCACCTACACCGCCAAGGTCGGCGGTCGCGTGCTGGACCTGACCTTCAAGGAGTTCGAGCTCCTGAAGTTCCTCGCCCAGCACCCGGGCCGCGTGTTCAGCCGCCAGCAGCTGCTGCAGGAGGTCTGGGGCTACGACTACTTCGGTGGCACCCGGACCGTCGACGTCCACGTGCGTCGCCTGCGCGCCAAGCTCGGCGCCGAGAACGAGACCCTGATCGGCACCGTCCGCAACGTCGGCTACCGGTTCGTGCTCCCCTCCAAGGACGCCGCCTCCGACGCCGCGCGGATCGCCGACCCGGAGCACCAGGACGCCTGAGCCGGTGCCGCCTTCGACCCAGTGGTCGAAGATCGGAGATGCGACCCGGATCGCCGGTAGCGTGACGGAGGTGTTCCTCACCGCCGCCCTGCTCGCCGGCGATCCGGCTCTGCACGCCATCGAGGGCGTGCGCCGCGCCTGCCGCCGCGACGACGGCCAGGACCCCCTGGACGAGGCGGCGTCGCTGCTGATCAAGCACCACGGGCTGGTCGCGGTCGACTCCTGGTGCGAGGCTCATCACGCCGCCCCCTGGTCAGCCGGCGGCCGCACGGACCTGGCCAACGCGGTCTTGTTGTGCGGGTTCCACCACCACCGGACCCACGATCCGGC